>ONWL01000158.1 GCA_900321525.1 uncultured Eubacteriales bacterium | reverse complement strand
AGAACTGCACACGCGGTCTGTCTCTGCCAAAGCCTGTGGAATGGAGCGGATCAGCAGTTCCTCAGAGGGGGTCATGCCCTTGGAAACCAGCGCAGAATAACCGCCTAAGAAATTGACCCCTACCTGCTTTGCGGCACGGTCCAATGTCTTTGCCAGCTCTACATAGTCCTCCACTGTCTGACAACAGGATGCACCAATCAGAGAAATGGGGGTAATGGAAATTCGCTTATTCACAATGGGAATTCCATACTCTAACTCAATTTCCTCTCCTACCTTTACCAGATCCTTTGCATTGGTGGTGATCTTCTCATAAATCTTTTCTTTGACCACTTCTAAGTTGCTGTCACAGCAATCTAACAGGCTGATGCCCATGGTAATGGTACGGACATCTA
Source organism: uncultured Eubacteriales bacterium (assembly GCA_900321525.1). Taxonomy (GTDB): domain Bacteria; phylum Bacillota; class Clostridia; order Lachnospirales; family Lachnospiraceae; genus UBA2942. The sequence continues at coordinate 4,062 of ONWL01000158.1, read as the reverse complement.
ACTTTTCTTGCTCTATCATGTTATTGGTTTCATTGACTTCAAAAATATTGATCATAGTGGGTTATCCTCCATGGGGCATCAGATACGATGCATTTTTGTAAAAATCTCTTCCTTCTGGCAATGGATGTTGACACCAATCTCTTCCCCGATCACATTCAGGTCTGTTACAGTATCTCCAAATACCTTTTTAGAGTTGCTTACATCTACGATCATCATCATATTGAAATATTCTTCTACAATGGTCTGAGAAATGTCCAGAATATTGATGCTGTTCTCTGCAAGGTATGTACAAATCTTTGCAATAATGCCTACAGTATCTTTTCCAACTACTGTTATGATTGCCTTATTCATGTTTCTAATCCTTTCTGTAAAGCGACCTGCGCTTGTATATAGGTAACGATTGGAAACCAACCGGATTCCTTCTCGCTCCATTTCATTATAAATAGACGATCTCGGAAGGATGGTCTCTCCCTGCCACGCTGATGGAGAAATCATCTCCCTTATAAGGGGACGGTGCCATGGTCACAGAAGTACGAACAGTTTCATATGCCAATGCCTCATAGTTATTCTCCTTACTCAGATGTCCCAGAAAAATATGCTTGATGCCATCATGTAGGATATTGTTTAACAGTTCTCCGCATGTATCATTGGACAGATGGCCTCGTTCTCCCAGAATTCTCCGTTTCAGATAATAAGGATAATGACCGATTTCTAACATTCGCACATCGTGATTGGACTCTAGCAGGACACCATCTAAATTCTGCAAATGCTGCAATGTATAGTCACTATAGCAGCCTAAATCTGTCACCACTGCAGCAGACTTTCCACCGCCATCCACCCGGTACACCACCGGATTGGCTGCATCATGGCTGCTGGAAAATGGCAGCACCTGCATCTCCTTCACCGGCACCGGCACATCCGGAGCCACCGGATGATACAGACCAGGATCAATCTCGCCCTTCTTGTCTGCCTTTGCAATTTCCTCCAATGTTTCTTTCGTGCCGTAAATGGGCACGCCAAATTTCTTGGAAAACACACGCAGTCCCTGAATATGATCCGAGTGCTCATGGGTAATAAAGATTCCATCTAATTCACTGCTTTTGATACCCAGATCCTCTAATCCGTTGTTGATGCGTTTACAGGAGATCCCTGCATCAATCAATATATGTGTATGATCTGTTCCCAGATAAATACAGTTTCCACTGCTGCCACTGGCGATACTGACAAATCTCATTCCATTCCTCATTCTGAAATCTGATCCAGATCTCGTCTTCTTTTGATATTTTCCGTCTGTTCCCAGACTGCCTTTCCTATTGTACCATCTTCTTTTGGTTTTTTCAAATCCTATTCCCACTTTCGATGGTTTTTTCGATTCTTTTTCCGGCACCGCTTCCTCTCACCTGTGAGATCCTGTCACAAATGCCATCATTTCCTCTTTCCATCAGCATTCTGTCTCCCCGGAGGCAGAAGCCCGCAAAGCACCATACAGTTTGCCGCCGTCCTGTTCTCTCCATTGCTTTGTCATCTCCTCCAGATGCCAGATCTGTCCATTGCCCTCTGTCAGATAACGTGCGCCAAACTCATATACAAACTGAGACTTTTCCAGAAGAATCCGCTGGCTCAAAGCAAAGTTGCACTGATAATAATACAGTTCTTCCTTCCCCGGTCTGGTCTGTTCAAACCACTCAAACAATTCCGGCATGGATAACCCCTGTGTGGCCGCCATGGAAAAAATATACCAGATATCAAATATGCCCAGATGATCTAACAGATCTGCATCCTGCAATAGTCTCGCCTGGTCACTATAGCTGACATTACCAGGCTCCCGCATATCATGACAGGCAATCAAGCTGCAAATCTGCTCCACTTCCTCTGCCAGACAGACATTTTTCAGGATTGCCGCTGTCATATCTGCCCCTGCCTGTTGGTGATCCAGTTCCGGATTGGTCCGGTCATTGGCAATGTCATGAAACCACGCCGCTACCAGTAAGGTCTCATCCCATTCCGGATGATCTGGAAACAGCTGTTTTCTCAGTTCTATCACAGTATTTCCCACCCGCTGTCCATGAAAATATTTATTGCCCAGTTCCACCGCCGGATGACTTCTGCGCTGCATCATCTGTTCTGCTGCCAGTTCTCGAATATACTTTAAATTCACAGATGCTCCCTCCTGTCTTTTTTCGCATAGATCATTACGAAACTATGATACCGAAACGCCTTTCCTCAAAATTTTCACACTATCCAGAACTGGTGATTTCCTACGCCAGCTCCAGTGTACAGTCATGTCCGCTGTCATCTGTATCGGTAATGATCCCGATGACTGAATCTACAAAATGATCCCCTAACTGCCAGCGGCTGCGGTTCACATTCCGCCAGATGATATGTATAGGTTCACCGTATCCATGTCTGCCAAATCCGCCCCGCAGCAGATCATTGAAGGCATCCAGATTGTGCCCGGTCTGAATACAACCGTTGGTAAAAATACGCCCTGCCAGTGTAAAAAACTGCTCCTTTGTGTCAAACAGTCCACCGTCAATCACATATACCTGTCTGTCAGTTGCCATCTCATTTCTCCTTTTTCTCTGTGAATCCATGCTTCCTCGCATGAATCCTGCTTTTTCTGCTGTCATGGAAACGAAAAAAAGCCAATCACAAACGCAATTGGCGATTTTTCGAAACTGCTCCGCATCTGACCCGAAACAGCTTCTGCCCGTTACAGGACAGGCTTTTTATTCATTGATGCTATAATTTGGTGCTTCTTTGGTCATGTGAATGTCATGTGGATGACTTTCCTTTAAGGATGCCGCAGAGATCTTTACAAACTTGCCATTCTCCTTCAGATACTCAATATCAGCCGCACCACAATAACCCATACCAGCACGCAAACCACCAACCAACTGGAAGATAGTATCTTCTACGCTGCCCTTATAAGCCACACGGCCTTCTACACCTTCCGGTACCAGCTTCTTCGCACCGCTCTGGAAATACCGGTCCTTAGAACCATTCTCCATAGCAGCGATGGAACCCATACCACGGTATACCTTATACTTTCTCCCCTGGAACAGCTCAAAATCACCAGGAGCCTCATCACAACCTGCAAACATACTGCCTAACATACAGACATTGGCACCTGCTGCAATCGCCTTGGTAATATCACCGGAATACTTGATACCGCCATCTGCGATGATCGGAATACCAGCTTCCTTTGCAGCCTCATAAGCGTCCATGACAGCAGAGATCTGGGGTACACCGATACCTGCTACCACACGGGTGGTACAGATAGAACCAGGTCCGATTCCTACCTTTACCGCATCTACACCGGCATCGATCAGTGCCTTGGTGGCTGCTGCGGTTGCTACATTTCCTGCAATGACCTGTAACTCCGGATACTTCTCCTTGATCTGCTTCACTGCATTGATGATGTTCTTGGAATGTCCGTGTGCAGAGTCAATGACAATCACATCTACCTTAGACTTCACCAGTGCATCTACACGCTCCATCATATTGGCAGTAATACCAACTGCTGCGCCGCAGATCAGACGACCCTGGTCATCCTTTGCAGAGTTTGGATACTTGATGGTCTTTTCGATGTCCTTAATGGTGATGAGACCTTTCAGATTGCCCTCGTCATCTACCAATGGCAGCTTCTCAATTCTGGCCTTGGCCAAAATCTTCTTCGCTTCCTCTAAGGTGATGCCTACCTTTGCTGTTACCAAATGTTCAGAAGTCATACAATCTGCAATCTTCTGTGTAAAGTCTGTCTCAAACTTCAAATCACGGTTGGTCAAAATGCCTACCAGCTTGCCATCCTCTGTGATCGGCACACCGGAAATACGGAATTTTGACATCAGATCATCTGCATCCTGCAGCGTATGCTCTGGTGACAGATAGAAAGGATCTGTGATGACGCCAAACTCCGAACGCTTCACCATATCTACCTCAGCTGCCTGCTGCTCGATAGACATGTTCTTGTGAATGATGCCAATACCACCCTGTCTGGCCATGGCAATCGCCATGCGATGCTCTGTGACAGTGTCCATTCCGGCACTCATCATCGGAATA
>ONWL01000115.1 GCA_900321525.1 uncultured Eubacteriales bacterium | reverse complement strand
GAGGAAGGCATGGGAAGAATCATTTATATTGTATTCTGACGTATATTGCAGTGATGTTTCTTGTGATATGTGCGGGCAAATATATTGCCATGTTCAAATATGCTTCTATCATGATATTATTGATGATGTTTATAAGTACTCTGTTCAATGGATTATATGCAGGAAGTCAGAAAGAAAGTAAAAAAGAAATATTAAGAAGCAAAAAGAAAACGTTGATGGTGTTGGCGATAGAGTGTCTGAGCGTGTGTTTTTTGTTATGGAATAGTGGAAGTGAAATACAGGTTGTATATGGGCTGAGTATATTTGCAGGTGCAGTATTGGCAGAGAGTTTGTTTTTATTGCCAAAGGATCGTGCAAATCAAATATTAAAATGCAATTGATAAAATCTTGAACGAAAAACAAAGATGAGTGAGGAATGAGATGAGATACACATTTGTAAAACAGCATGATATGACGGACTGTGCCGCTGCCTGTCTGGCGATGGTGTGCCTGCACTATAAGAAGGAAACCACCATTACAAGGCTCCGTGATCTGATGGGAACCGACATACAGGGAACGAATCTTCTGGGGCTGAGCAAATGTGCAGAAACCTTAGGGTTTGTATCCCAGGCGGTTCGTGTGGACCGGGAAGGGTTTTTAAGCCGTTATACCCTTCCTGCAATCGCAAATGTGCTGACCAAAGAGGGATTAAGCCACTTTGTGGTCATCTTCAAGATTACAGACAAGTATGTCATCGTAGGGGATCCGGCAAAAGATCTGATGCGGATGGAGCTGGACGAATTTTATCAGAACTTCACAGGAGCCATGCTGATCTTAAAACCCACCTCTGACTTTTCCAAGGGAAAGATCAAGGGAGAGAAGATTTTTCAGCGGTATCTGAGACTGCTCATGCCACAGAAAAAGCTGTTTGCCTGCGGGATTCTGGCATCCTTTCTATTGACCGTGTTTGGAATCCTGTCCTCCATTGTCAACAATGTGATCTATGATGAGATCCTTCCCTACCGGCAGGAAAATCTGCTGAAGATGATCATACTGGTATTCGTAGGGGTATCGGTGGTGCAGATCATCACAGAATTTGTCCGGAAGTGGATGATGATCCATCTGTCTATCCGGATTGACATTCCCCTGATGCTTGGGTATTTCAGGCATATTTATCATCTGCCCATGAAGTTTTTCTCCACCAGAAAGACGGGGGACATCACCACCCGTTTTTCCGATGCTTTTACCATCAAGGACGTGTTTACCAGCATAGCCCTGACGTTGATCATGGATATTGCCATGGCGCTGGTGACAGGTGTCATCCTGTTTCGGATGAACACCACGCTGTTTGCCATTATTTTCTTCATGACTATCATCAGCATCCTGCTGGTGCTGATCTTCAAACAGCCCTATAAGAAGATCAATGAGGAGCAGATGCAGCAGGCATCTATCCTCAATTCCCAGATCATAGAAGGTCTGCGGGGGGTGGAGACCATCAAAGGCAATGCCAATGAAGAGACAGAACTGGAACAGATCGAAAAGGAGTATATCAAGTCTCTGCGGATCGGATGCCGGGAAAGTATGCTGTCCAATATACAGGGCACCATTTCCAGTGCGATCTCCGGAGTGGGAAATCTGGTGCTGATGTATGCGGGTATCATGCAGGTGATAGATGGGAATATCACACTGGGAAGCATGATGGCGTTTATGACACTGTCCGGGTACTTTATGGATCCGGTGGGACGGTTGGTAGGCTTGCAGCTGTCCATCCAGGAGGCAAACATCTCCATGCGCCGTATTTCAGAGATCATGGATTATGAAGAGGAACAGGAAGATGCAGACGAACAGGGGTATCAGGATCTGGAGCAGATCAACGGAGACATCTGTGTGCAGCATGTGACATTCCGCTATGGCAACCGGAAGCCGGTCTTAAAGGATGTGAGCTTCACCATTCCAAAAGGAAAAAAGGTGGCGCTGGTAGGAGAAAGCGGCAGTGGAAAATCCACCATTGCCAAGCTGCTGCTGAAATACTATGAACCGGAAGAAGGGGAGATCACCATTGACGGAGTGGACATACAGGAATATACCAATGATTCCCTGAGACGGTCTGTCTCGTATGTACCCCAGAATATCGAGCTGTTTTCCCGAAGCATCTATGACAACATCCGTGTCAGCCGGATGAACGCCTCCTTAGAAGAGGTAAAGGCAGCAGCAAAAGCGGCAGATGCCCATGATTTCATCAAAAAACTGCCTATGCAGTATTATACTTATCTGGAAGAGGCAGGAAACGGTCTCAGCGGAGGAGAGAAACAGCGGATTGCGCTTGCCCGTGCATTTCTGAAGGACAATGCATTCTATATCCTGGATGAGAGCACCAGCAATCTGGATTTTGCCACAGAGAATATCATCTTTGATATGATCTACAACAAATTCCGGAACAAGTCCATGCTGATCATCGCCCACCGTCTGGCGACAGTGAAGAACTGTGATGAGATCATCGTCATGGATCATGGAACCATCGCAGAACAGGGTTCCCATGAGGAACTGCTGGCAAAGAAAGGCATGTACTACCGGTTGTGGGAGATGCAGCAGGGGAACTTCTTCGTGCGGAAGGAACCAGAGGAAAAAACAGAGACAAAACCGCCTGTGGCAGAGGACTTCCCGGAAGATGGCGTCATGAGTTATACGTAAGGAATTTCCTGACATAAGGAAACAAAAGCAGATGTTTATCATGATTTACATATAGATTTCATCCGGTTGCAAACGGATGAAACAAAAAATTTACATAAGGAGGGCACGATTATGGAGATGTGCTATGACGGAACGTTGGTAATGCCAAGCAGTTATGCTGTGATGAGCGAGGATGAGATGACATATGTGGAAGGTGGGTATACAGTCACAAAAAATCTAACCGGAATACACCTTAGGATGTCAGGAACAGAAACTGCACAATTTTTGAGCGATGCGAGTTGGGCAACGGTTACATTATGTTCTGTTTTAGGTGCTGCTCAACCAGTAGCGGGAGCAGTAGTGGGAGCAGTGTGTGGGATTTATGGGTTAATGATCTCGAGGATGAATGCAAACAATAGTGGAGTTACATTTCATTGGAATTGGCCATCGATTGTTACTCTTAATCCGATTCCAGGAGTAACAGATAATTATTAAAAAATATGCTAATTCATCAAGATGGGTCGTGTATGATATAGTAAAAAATTATATACGGCCTATTTGGAATATGAAAGGTGGGCAAAGGAATGAAATTATTAAGAAGTAGATATCTGGTATTGGTGACAATTTTTTTCTTGATTTCATTAATAAGAAGTGAATATGATGTTGTGATAGGGATTGCAGGTATACTGTTAGTGCTACTGGGAATTGTCTCGTATGATAAAAACAAATAAAGTATGTGTAAAATGGTGTATTTTATGATAGTCAATAGAGTGGTACCTTAAAAATAAACAATGTTCGCATTTCCTGGTGTAAATACCTTAGAATGGATGTTACATATAGGTTTCACCCGGTTGCAAACGGATGAAACAAAAATTTACATAAGGAGGGCACGATGATGGAGATGTGCTATGACGGAACGTTGGTAATGCCAGGCAGCTATGCTGTGATGAGCGAGGATGAGATGCTGTATGTGGAGGGTGGTGAAACGATAGCGTATAATGTAGGATTCTTATCAAAGACGTTTTGCTTTGGTTATGCAACAACATATAAAATTCTAAAAAAATGGAATAACATTTCTTGTTCTTCATTAGCGGCAGAAATATTTTTTCATGCTGCGTTGTATTATAGAGGAGCGACTGTTATAGGATCGTGGTTGGCAAAGGCTGGGGGTAAAATTGGTAATGCCGCTAAGACAATTTCTACGTCCATAGGAAACGGTATAGATGTGGAAAATGGAAGAGATACCAGAACGATCTGTGGAATACAAAGATGGATGATATATGAAACTTTTTATGAAATATGTCCGGGTCTATAATGAATGGATACAAAAAGATGTGTAGTTCTGTATGGTAACAACAAAGACTAAAAACATATAAAAAGGAGCGGGGCATGTATCACACAAAGTTTCATCGTTTGTTTGCCATGAGTTGTGTTATGGTATTTTCCATGGTGGTATTATGCATATCAGGCTGTCATGTGGAGTTGTATGAAAAATATGAAACCAGTGATGTGGATGAGTATGGTGTGTATCAGGGTCATATAGAAATGGAAGACACAGGTTTGTTTAGTCCTCTCTTGGTATTTCCGGAGAAGATTGCTGATTCTGCACAAGATGTAGAATATTATTATAGATGTGCGTGCGATGCGTTGGATAATACATATGAGGTGTATTTAAAATGCACATATGACAAAGATACATACGAGGATGAAGTGAAACGCCTGTCTCAAATTCGAACAACAGAAGGGAAGGTGGAGAAGTACATTGCATATACAGAAGAGCGTTTTGTATATCCGGCCTATGTAGCAATATATGATGATTATGACTGTTATGAATATGCACTGGTAAATGCAGAGAAAAATCAGATTGTATATGTGTATGATCAGATCAAAAATCTGGAAGATTTTTTGGATAGTCAATATATTCCGGTGGATTATGACTGGACAGCAAAAGCATCCAGCGGATTTAATATTTATGATGAGTAGCGGAAAAGAAAGGAGCAGAAGATGAAGGGTGCAGGAAAGAGGATACGTGGGATCGTGGCGGTTGTCCTGTCTGCGGCAGTGGTGGCAGGCATGTCCGGTGCCGTATACGGCACAGAGGCTTATGCCACACAGACAGAAGAACAGCCGGAACAGATAGAAGAAACCGTACAGGAGCCGATGGCTGCCCAGCCGAAGGAACTGGATCTGGGTGAGTATCAGGCCAGTATGGAGATTGGACAGCGTCAGCTGTTAACGGTGACAGTTCTTCCTCTGGGAGCGAGCGCATCCCTTTCCTACCAGTCTTCTGATCCATCTGTGGCAGAGATCAACGGGATGGGACGGATTACCGCCATTCGTGCAGGGGAGACCAAAATCCAGGTATCCTGTGCAGGAACAGATGTGTCCGCATCTTTTCAGCTGGAAGTGACAGAACCGATGGAAAGCCGGAGTGTACAGGTGACAGAACTGGACTTGGGCGATTGTCCAAAGGAACTGACAGCAGGCAGTACCTCTCTGCTGACGGTATCCGTGATTCCGGCAGATGCGACGGACTACGAACTGTCTTATCAGTCGGATCATCCGGAGGTGGTGACGGTAAATGCCCTGGGGCGTATCACGGCAGTCAGTCCGGGTGTGGCAAACATTACGGTCTCCTGCGGTATGGTATCGGCTGGCTTTGCTGTTACTGTTCTTCCGGAAGAGACGGAACCGGCAGAAGAGAAAATCCCGGTGTCGGACATTGAGATTGGAGATTACAAAGAAGAACTGGAAGTGGACGGAACGGTAACCTTATCTGCCACAGTGCTTCCGGATGATGCCACAGACAGCAAAGTGACATACCGGTCTTCTGACCCTGCCGTTGCCACGGTCAAGTCCTCCGGTGAAGTAAAGGGAATCGCACCGGGCAGTGTGACCATCTATGTGACTGCCGGAGGGGTGACCAGAGAAGCCAGATTTACCGTGAAGGTATCCACC
>ONWL01000288.1 GCA_900321525.1 uncultured Eubacteriales bacterium | reverse complement strand
ATTAAATTATCATTATAATCAATGTAATGAGTGCATTCACACATACATTGAAACAACTCCTGTGGTGTTTTGCACCAATGATAATCTGTTCTTAATTCAGAATCAATCCAATACTCATCCAATGCCCCGACATCATTCAGGAACTCAACACATTTTAATTTGTCTCCTCTGTCCGTATAACTGAACAATTTTCCAAGACAATATTCCTTTTCTGGTTTGTACTTATTTCGGAAATACAATCTGATTCCCATATCAATTTTCCTTTCGTTCATTGTAGATCACCTTTCAGCAATCCCGGTTTTGTATACCATATTTCAGCCTTTCCATTTTCAATCTTCCATTTACGTGTTGCAAACAAAAGACCGTGTTTACGTAAATAAGAAATCTTGTCACCTTTGATTTTATTTATTACATAATTTTTGTCACTTTCCTGCATTCCTGCTGTTTTAATGTGGAACTCTCCATTGACTTCGTAGCAATACACTTTTGGACCAAACACAAGTAAACGTGTTGCATGTCCTTCAAAATCCCATGTTCCAATGTCTGTTTCAAATCCAGAACGTCTGTTTGCTTCCATGATACGTTCATTCTCTTTCTTGAAGTATTCAACTGCCTGTGGAGTGTTCTTTACTTTAACACCGTCAGTATCATAGTAAACACATTCACAATTCTTGTAAGCCTTTATGATCTCATACTCAATTTTTGCAGAACAGTGATTTGAAAACTCAGGTGTCATGTAATTACGTTTCTTTGCTCCTCGGTAATGTTTTTGAAGTGAATATACATCTTCAAATTCATACCGTTGAATTGCTTTTCCGTAAATCATATCAATCTTTGTCTTTTCCATAAAGTAACTGAACGATTCCTTGCCGTAAGTTTCCTTATATTCCTGTTTCTTATTGTATGACAGAACGGTTTGATTTCTCATTTCCCATTCAGTGTAATTGGTTTCAGTTGATGTGTATAAACGGAAGTCCTTTTCTTTAAGTATTTCAATGTATTCTTCAAAACGACCCACAAGATGTGCTGTATGGAAGTTCCAGTATTCCATTGCAGTTTTATGACTGTCACAATCGTAATACCTTGCCATTCTCTTTTCCTTGCCGTCAAATACTATTTTTACCCACTCACCGTCTTTCAAACAATTTTTAAGAATTTTAATCTTGTAATCGTTTGTTCCTGTCACTTGACGCTGTTGACCGACTGGAAACTTGTTATCATTAACAACAACACTCATGAATGCTGTTTTAATGTCGTACATCAATACATCCTCATGGTAATGTGATTTCTCACGACAAAGAACTCCGCCTTTGTTCTGTGCATACATATCATCATAAGTTTGCATATCGTAGTAATAATGCTTCTTGTTTTTTGTTGCATTCCAGAGTTCATTTTCAATCGGTTCGTAAAACAACCTTTTTGCATGGTAAGCAAGTGTGTATTTTACTTTCTTTGGAGCATAAGATTTACAGTTCGTCGATCAGGTATTTTGTGATTTGAGGCAACTTTTCTCAAGTATTCTTTTATTTCCTGTTCATATCTGTCATATTGTGATAGCATATCGCGTATTTTTTCATTTATATCCTCGATTTGGTTTTCATCAAGTGAAACATGCTGTCTACATAAAGATTTTATTGCTGAATGGCACGCTTTACTTTCGGAGTATAGAGGATCAACAATAATAGCAACCTATTATCACAAGGGGAAGCGTGGCCGTCCGCCTATAGGGATCGAGAAAATGCTGCGGATGTATCTGCTGCAGATCTGGCTCAATCTTTCCGATCCGGTAACAGAAGACGCCATCTATGACAGTTACGCCATGCGAAATTTGCCGGCATTGATTTTGTGGAGGAATCAATTCCGAACGAAACAACGCTGTGCATATTTCGGCATTTGCTAGAAGAACACGGCCTGGAAAAGCTGTTTTTCGATGCCATAACCCGTGTTATGGCGCAAACAGGACACATAATGAAAGGCGGCAGCATTGTGGATGCCACGATTATTGATGCCACCAGCGCCACAAAAACGCGGATAAGGCGCGCCATTCAGAAATGCACCAAACGAAAAAGGAAAATGAATGGCGCTTCGGCATGAAGAGCCATTATTGGTGTAGACACAGGCAGCGGTCTGGGTCACACAATTACCGTAACCCCGGTAAACCGGCACGACATAACGCAAGCAGCAAGCCTGATTCGTGAAGATGATGAAGTTGTATATGGGGATTCTGGTATCTGAGCATTCAAAAGCGGAAAGAAATCAAGGAAAAGGTGAGCAGCAATTCATATTCCATGTTTTTAAGCGTAATCATTTTGCCGCCCTTCGTGACG
>ONWL01000155.1 GCA_900321525.1 uncultured Eubacteriales bacterium | reverse complement strand
CTGTCTCATCCTTCCATTTGAACGCCATGGCATTGCGTGGAAACTTGGCAGTCCGTCCAAGGGATTCCCCATAGGCAATGTCATCCATCAACAGTACCAGACCGTCGGAAGGCAAATCAAAAGAAGTTACCTGCTCCCCAAACTGTGCCACTGCTTCTTCTATTCCCATACAATCTTCCATCTGCCCCGGCCATGCGCAGACCTGTTTCATCTCTACCACATCGAACCCCTGCTGTTTCAGCCACAGAAACTGGGCATAGTGGGAATTTTCAAAGTCCACATTCTCTGCTTCGATCAATCCAAAAATATAAATCCGCACATTTCTGGAGGCGGTCACTTCTGAATTCAGCTGGCGCACAGAACCGGCGCACAGATTTCTGGGGTTCTTATACCGGTCTGCTTCTTCCTCTATCCGCTCATTGGTTTTGGCAAAATCACTGTAGGTGATCAATGCTTCTCCCCGCACCACCAGTCTGCCTTGATAGGGAATCCGCTGGGGCAGGTTGACAAATGTCCGCGCATTGGAAGTGACCACTTCCCCCACTTCTCCGTTTCCTCTGGTGACCGCCTTTTGCAGCACACCATCCTGATAGGTCAGTACAATGGTCAGTCCATCTAACTTCCATGACAGCAGTCCTTTTTGAGAACCCAGAAAACTTTGTAACTGCGCCACTTCTTTTGTTTTATCCAAAGATAACATAGGACTGGCATGGGTTTCTTTGGGCAGATCACTTAACACTTCATATCCCACAAATGCAGTGGGACTGCCTGCCACCACAATGCCGGTTTCCTGCTCCAACGCCTGCAATTCATCATACAGCTTATCGTATTCAAAATTACTCATGATTTCCCGGTTTTCCTGGTAATAGGCCCTGGCTGCTGTATTTAATGTTGCTGCCAGCTCTTTCATACGGGCAATTTTCTGTTCCATATCCATATCCTTTCTTCCATCTGGATCCTTTTCTCTTCTACACTGTGATTGCAGCTCAGATTTCTCACATACACTGTCTCAATCCCCGGTCTGCGTCAAACGATACAACTGTTCCAACTGATCCCCTTCTATCTTTCGATATTCCCCTGGCTGTAAATCTTCCAACAAAATATTCAAAATCCGTACCCGTTTCAGCTTCGTCACCTGATACCCCAATGCTTCACACATCCGCCGAATCTGTCGGTTCAATCCTTGTGTGAGAATGATGGAAAATGTCTGCTTTCCCTTCTGCTTTACCTGGCAAGGTCTGGTCACCGTATCCAAAATGGGCACCCCTTCTGCCATCTGGTCCAGAAATGCTGCTGTCACAGGTTTGTCTACTGTGACGATATATTCCTTTTCATGGTAATATCTGGCTTTCAAAATGTGATTGGTCAGTTCCCCGTCATTGGTGAGTAGCAGCAAACCTTCTGATTCCTTATCCAACCGCCCCACCGGATACACCCGAACGGGGTATTGCAGATAATCCACTACATTTTTTGCCCGGTCTTTGTCCGATGTGGTACAGACGATGCCCACCGGCTTATAGAAAGCCAGCACCACCTTTTCATCCTTTGGCAGGATTCGTGCGCCATCTACCGTCACCTGATCCTCCAGCGTAACCTTTTGTCCCGGTGTGGCACACTGTCCATTTACCAGTATTTTTCCTTCTGCAATCAGTGCGTCTGCTTCTCTTCTGGAGCAGTATCCGCACATACTGCAATATTTATTGACTCTCGTGGGTTCCATATCAATCCTCTGTCTTCTCTCTTTCTTTCACAATTCCCCATCTTTCGCCACAGGTCATGTGTCATACCACAACAGATCTTCGCACTCTCTTCCAAAACCACACATTCACTCCTGCTTCCCGATCCGCTTTCAAATGCTTGCTTGTTTTCATGGGCGAATAAACATGGCGTCTCCAAAACTAAAAAAACGATATCGTTCCTGTACTGCTGTTTCATAGGCATGAAGCACGTGTTCCCTGCCCGCCAGTGCAGACACCAGCATAATCAGCGTAGATTCCGGCAAATGGAAATTGGTGATCAACCCATCCAGCACCTTAAACTGATAGCCTGGATAGATGAAAATCTCCGTCCATCCACTGCCTGCATGACGCACACCATCTTCTGTGGACGCCGATTCAATGGTACGGCAACTAGTGGTTCCAACCGCAATGATCCGTCCGCCAGCTGCTTTTGTTGCATTGACCACAGCAGCCGTTTCCTCTGATACCATCCAGAACTCGGAATGCATATGATGATCCAGTACATTGTCCACCTTTACCGGACGGAAAGTCCCCAGTCCTACATGTAAGGTCACTCTGGCAATCTTCACACCCTTTTGTTCTAATCTTGCAAGCAATTCTTCTGTGAAATGCAGCCCCGCAGTAGGTGCAGCAGCAGAACCTTCATACTTGGCATACACTGTCTGATATCGATTCTTATCCTGCAATTTATGTGTGATATAAGGAGGCAGGGGCATTTCTCCAAGTTTGTCCAACACCTCCTCAAAAATCCCTTCATAAGTAAAGCGAATGAGGCGGTTTCCTTCTTCTACAATATCAATGACCTCGCCTTTCAGCACACCCTCTCCAAACAAAATAACTGTACCTGGTTTTGCTTTTTTTCCCGGCTTTACCAGTACTTCCCACACATCTTTGTCTCTGCGCTTTAACAAAAGCACCTCAATCTGGGCACCGGTTCCTTCCCGCACACCATACAATCTGGCTGGGATGACCTTGGTATCATTGATGACCAAGCAATCACCAGACTGTAGTTCTTCTTCAATCTCATAAAAAATCTTATGGGTAATGGCTCCTGTATTTTTATCTAACACCATCAGTTTGGAATTGTCCCTTTTCTCCAATGGGTCTTGGGCAATCAATTCCTGGGGCAGTTCAAAATTAAAATCACTGACGTTCATATTCCCTCCAAACTTTATCTTGACCTTTGCATCATTTCAGTTCTCTTATTATATACCAGATTTTATGGAAAAACAACAAAAGGATGCCATGCGGCACCCTTTTTGACTTCATACGATTTAGAAAGGTCAATTTAATCAATTTCCGGAAAGAAACGCTTCCAATTCGTTAATCGCATTTTCCTCGTCACTGCCGTTTGCAATGACAGTAACCTGTTCTCCTGCATTCAAACCCATCGTCATCATGCCCATAATGCTCTTTGCATTTACCTTGCGAGCCTCTCTTTCCATATAAATGGAACTTTCAAACTGGCTGGCAATCTGTACCAACATTGCAATCGGTCTTGCTTCCAAACCGGAAGATAACTTAATTGTAACTGTCTTGGAACTCATGTTACTCCTCCTTGTTTTCCCTAATCCGATCTGCCATATCCTTTATTTTGCGAAATCGGTGATTCACACCTGACTTCCCAACAGCAGGTATCAACATTTCTCCCAATTCCTTCAGGGTGGCGTCCTGATTATCCAGCCGCACCTTCGCAAGTACCTGTAATTCCTCTGGTAGTTGTTCTAGTCCGACTGTATCCTGAATCAACTGAATGTCCTCAATCTGCCCTCTGGCAGCAGATACTGTTTTGCGAATATTCGCTGCTTCACAATTAACTTTACGGTTTACTGAATTGGCGATGTCTTTGTATATACGTATGTTTTCAAGTTCCATCAAGGCCTGATGCGCTTCCATTACATTCAGCATGTCTACAATCTGGTCTCCCTCTTTTAAGTAGACCACATAATACCGCTTTCTTGCAATAATATGCGCCATAGCTTTTTTACCTATGCCCATCAAGACCATATTGCTGGATTTGCAGGAAATTCTTCATCTAAGGCAAAGAACTTTAAAAATGAGACAGTAGGTAAAACAGGAATCTTCTATTATTACGATATAAAGAATATTATCGATTTTACATACTCAGATGAGGCAGGAACTCTAAATAAAACTCAAACCTCTGCCACAACAGGAACATCTACAGTTTATGGTAAGTATCTAGCAGCTAGAGAATGTGCAATTTCAAAGGGTGCAAAGTATTTTACTGCAAAGGATTTATGGGATAATAAAAAATCGAAGCTTCAAATTTTCCTGTCACACGGTGACATTGACAGCATAGATATTTCGATTGAAAGTATAAAACGATACTGTGAGGAGGATAGATTCGACAAGGCATACATTGAATGCGGAGTGTTAAAAAACAGAATAAATTCGCTTAAAGACGGTGAAGTAATTAATTTCGTCAATATATTTTAAAGAATAACGCAAATCAAACCGTTACAGCCGTCATTGATAATACGCTCGATAGTTTCGTTGATCGCTCGATTGATAAAGCCGTTCAAGCTCTCGCCCCGGCTCTCTGCGTGCGCCTTGATCGTGTCCTTATCGCCTTTGTATACTCTGACCTTGATCTCCTCATAAGCCTTTGCATTATATTTCTCATTGGCTTTCCTGCGCGCTTCTGAATATTTATTTACTGCCAAATAATCACCCCTATCATATTGACAAAACAATGATAATCGGATATAATGAGAGTACAAAGA
>ONWL01000150.1 GCA_900321525.1 uncultured Eubacteriales bacterium | reverse complement strand
ACATTGTGGCATATCGTGAGCAGGCGTCCCGCAAGTCTGATTTTGAGCGCACCGAGCTGGCAAAGGATAAGACCGGTGTACAGATCGATGGACTGACTGCCATCAATCCAGTGAATGGCAAGGAAATCCCCATATGGGTTTCTGACTATGTATTGATGTCTTATGGTACCGGTGCCATCATGGCCGTACCGGCACATGACTCCAGAGACTGGGAATTTGCCAAGAAGTTTGACCTGCCGATCATCGAAGTGGTTGCAGGGGGCAAGAATGTACAGGAAGAAGTGTACACAGATGTGGCAACCGGCACACTGGTGAATTCCGGATTTTTAGATGGCAAGTCTGTGGCAGAGGCCAAGGAAGCCATCATCGCTTACCTGACTGAGAAAGGGATTGGAGAAAAGAAGAAGAATTATAAGCTCCGTGACTGGGTCTTCTCCAGACAGCGTTACTGGGGCGAGCCGATCCCGATCGTGCACTGTGAAAAGTGTGGCTATGTGCCGTTGAAGGAAGAGGATCTGCCATTGCTTCTGCCGGATGTAGACAGCTATATGCCGACCGACACCGGAGAATCTCCACTGGCTGCCATGACAGACTGGGTGAACACCACTTGTCCTTGCTGTGGCGGTCCTGCAAAGCGTGAGACTGATACCATGCCACAGTGGGCAGGTTCTTCCTGGTATTTCCTGCGCTACATTGATCCGCATAACAATGACGCATTTGCAGCAGAAGATGCACTCAAGTACTGGATGCCGGTAGACTGGTATAACGGCGGTATGGAGCACACCACACTGCACTTGCTGTATTCCAGATTCTGGCATAAGTTCCTGTATGATCAGGGTTATGTACCTTGCAAGGAGCCATACCAGAAGCGTACCTCTCATGGTATGATCTTAGGTGAGAACGGCGAAAAAATGTCCAAGTCCCGCGGCAATGTAGTCAATCCGGATGATATCGTAGATGAGTTTGGCGCAGATACCCTGCGTACTTATGAGATGTTCATCGGTGCTTTTGATCTGAGCGCTTCCTGGTCTCAGGAGGGTGTAAAGGGCTGCCGTCGTTTCTTGGATCGTGTGTGGAAGTTACAGGATATGCTGACTGAGGACACAGACTATTCTAAGGAAATGGTGACCAAGATGCACCAGACCATCAAGAAGGTATCCAATGACTTCGAGAATTTGAAGTTCAATACTGCCATTGCAGCCATGATGTCTCTGATCAATGACTTCTACAAGGTAAATAGAGTGACCAAGGGCGAGTACAAGACCTTGTTGACCCTGCTCAACCCGGTAGCGCCTCATATGACAGAGGAACTGTGGGAGAGTGCAGGATTTGCCGGCAGAGTATACGAAGCGGCATGGCCGGAATATGACGAGGCAAAAACCATTGAGGATACCGTGGAGATCGCCGTACAGATCAATGGCAAGACCAAGGCAACTGTAAAGATTGCCCAGGACATCAGCAAGGAAGATGCACTCTCAGCCGGTAAGGAAGCGTTGGGAGATAAGTTAAACGGTACCATCGTAAAGGAAATTTATGTACCGAAGCGTATCATCAACATTGTAGTAAAATAAAAGAATTTATGATTTTGAAGCCTTCCATCGGCATCTTTTGAATCTAGGCGATTGTGAAACAATGATACCCAACGTCTTGGTTTCGTTCAAAAGCGTTTCACAATTGTTGCTCTTTTTGATCTGTAAAAGGAACGTGTAGGATACAATCACATGAATTGTGGATCAGAATCATAAAGTTTTTCACACAGCCAGTTGATTTGTGGTATAATAAAACCATAAATCAGCTGGTTGTTTGTTTTTGAAAAAAGGCGTTCGGTATCATAGTTTCGCAATTGCCTAAAGTGTCACAAAAACGAAAGGAGGGTACGGTTATTAAACTAAAAAATGTTTTGATCGTCACAAAGGACATCGAAAAGGCCAGGCAGTTTTACCACGATTTGTTTGGTCTTGAGGTACTATTGGATCAGGACGGCAATATGATCCTGACAGAGGGGCTTGTTCTTCAGGATGAGAAAATATGGAAAGCATTTCTTGGGCGGGAGATCATTCCGCAGAGCAATGCCTGTGAACTGTATTTTGAAGAGGTGGATATTGACGGCTTTGTCAAAAAGTTGGCAACGCTATATCCGGAAGTAGTGTATGTCAATCCGCTTATGAAGCACAGCTGGGGACAAAGAGTGGTTCGGTTTTACGATTTGGATGGCAATTTGATTGAAGTTGGAACACCTATGTGATCAGGAATCTGAAAGCATGGAACAAGGATATTCTTGGGGAGATCGCCAAGCAAATTCTTTTTGCAAAATAGAACTAAAAGCATAAGAGTATGCGCTATTGGGATGCATATGACACGCTGCAAAAAATACCAGAAGACAGAATGAAAAAAAGGAGGAACGTGTTATGTCCATAAGAGGAATCAGAATCAGATATTCTGCCATTGCGATGGGGATCATTGCAATCATTTTGGGAAGTTATTTGACCTTCTTTCAGACGAAAGGCTTTGAGAAAACAACCGCTACTATTGTTTCCATCGAAGAACTTCCTAAAAATTTTGAGGATGAAGATACGAGTTATGATGTGACGGTAGAATACACGGTGAACGGACAGACCTATCGGGAACAGCTGAATTATTACAGTCCGTTTTTTAAGGTTGGAAAATCCATCGACGTGCGCTATGATCCAAAAGATCCTTCTGTGGTGCACGGAGGGAAGGGATTTGGAATCTATGTCATGGTGGTTGGTATTGCGCTTTTGGCGGGCACCATCCTTTCCATCATCCGAGAAAAGCAGTCGATGCAAAAACTTCGGGAATGGGGGACAGTGGGAAAAGATGTCACCTATCCGGCTCCATTTTTAGGAGAAGAAAGAGAACTATATTTTCTCACCGATCTTGGCACGCCGAAATATGGGCACCGGATCGAAGACGCAGAGCGCCATGTGCTGATCGAGGCGAAAATGACCAAATACACGCTGACTACGCCTTTTGGCTTTGATTTTATCGATCATGTGAATGGTAAGACCAGGGCGCACCTTGTGGGTCATGAAGAGACAACCGAATGGGATACGTTCCTTTTAGACCCCCATTGTACCTTCCAGTTTGATGGGGAAGACATCTGGAAACACCTGAAGAGAAATGGAATTCGTGTGGATTCAAGCTTTGGCGGCGGAAATGGCAAACTAGTGGGGGTCAATTACACCATTTATAGAGATGATATGGAACTTGCCCGTGTGGAAAGTACCAGCCGGTATGTACATGAAGAGGATGCAGCAGTTCATGGAAAGCTTGGCAATCTGATTTCCAGCAGCAGATTTTTCCGTATTTGGACGAGAGAACAGAATTTAGAACTTTTGTTCCTTACTCTGATTGCTTTTGCAAGGACGGAAGCCAGTGCAGACAATGGCGGAAATTATAAAACTATTTTTAATACGCTTAAAAATCAAGTGAACAAAAGGAAAGAGAATGGAGAACAATAAGAGACGTCAAAGAAAAAGGATAACGAGGTGATTGGCTTAATGGACATTGCGCATTTTTACATTGAAAAAGGTGAAGGGATTCCTATTATTTTGCTTCACGGCAATGGGGAAAGCTGTGACTACTTTCAAGGACAAATAGACGAATTTTCCAAACAGTATCATGTGTAT
Organism: uncultured Eubacteriales bacterium; assembly: GCA_900321525.1. Lineage (GTDB taxonomy): Bacteria > Bacillota > Clostridia > Lachnospirales > Lachnospiraceae > UBA2942. Next base: position 882 of record ONWL01000150.1, on the reverse strand, counting down.
GCAATAGATACCAGAGGTCATGGGAAGACGCCAAGAGGCGATAAGCCCTTTACGATACGGCAATTTGCAGACGACCTGCTGGGGTTTATGAATGTGCATCAGATTGAAAAAGCCCACTTGCTCGGCTTTTCAGATGGAGGGAATATTGCTATGGTTTTTGCCATTCAATACCCCGACCGTGTAGACCGATTGATATTGAATGGCGCAAATTTGAGTGCGGATGGTGTAAAGCGAACCACGCAATTTCCTATTGAGATCGGATATAAAATAGCAAAGAAATTCTCTGAAAAAAGTGACTCTGCTAAACTGAACGCTGAGATGCTTGGCTTGATGGTCAATGAGCCGAATGTCAAGCCAGAGGGACTCACAGGAATACAGGCAAAGACTCTGGTCATCGCAGGAACTAGGGATATGATCAAAGAAGAACATACGAGACTGATTGCGGCAAGCATTCCAGATGCCAAACTCGTATTCATCAAGGGAAATCATTTTATTGCAAACAAACAGCCCAAGGAATTTAACCGGGCGGTTCTGAAGTTCTTGCGGAGCTAAATCGAGATTTTGGGGTGGTGTAGATATGGAGAACGAACTCACAGAAATGTATCTTGAGGAATTTCTTCACACTGCCGCTCTTTCAATGTAATAAACTACGGAAAGGAACTACATATGACTGTTATCAAACAAAACCCGTCTATGGCAAACAAAGAACATCGTGATGCTGTTATCATCCGGACAAGCGTGATCGGGATCATCGCAAACGTTCTCCTTGCCGCTTTTAAGGCATTTATCGGATTGGCGTCCAACTCCATTGCGATTGTGATGGACGCAGTAAATAATATCTCCGATGCGGCAAGTTCCGTTATCACTATCGTAGGGACAAAG
>ONWL01000146.1 GCA_900321525.1 uncultured Eubacteriales bacterium | reverse complement strand
TGCCGGATGAAATCCCGCTTTCCGCTTCATGCCTTTTTCCTTCCGGCTTTCGGACTTTTCTCCGTTTCCTTCCCGGCCTTCTCTGTTTCCTTTACAGCCTTCTTTGCCGTTTCTGCTTTTTCAGCCAGATGCGGGTCACCTGTTCATATCCTTCTTCCGGTTCTCCTGCATCATTTTGCAGAGAAAAAACAGATGGCCAGTACCCATTCACATAGCAGCTGTCCAGATGCAGATGCACCAGATACCCAAATACCACCGGATCTGACAAGGATGTCTTGTATTTTTCCAAAAACAGCGGCAGATGGGGCGCTCTTGCCAGCTTTTGCAGCGTCTCCGGTGTCCAAAAATGGGACTGCTGCTTTTCCTCTTTCGTGCTGGTATCCGGCAGCAAAGCGCCCAATAAATACCGGCTGCGCCAGGATTCCTCTGCCTGTATGCCTGTCTGTCTTTCTAATTTCCGAAGCACCTGCTCCGCTTCCACCAAATGCATGATATATCCCGGCATATCGTTTTCTCCTTTCCCCTATTCCAGTTCCTTGCATTCTCTTTACTTTTCCTGTTCTCTCTCCCCACCATATCTTCATTTCTTTGTCCAATGCAGATGCAAAGCCCGTTCTTGCATCATTTCTGCACTGCCGACAACCCCATCTCATTTACTGTCCAATATCGCTTCACAACCCCTTCCTTTAAGTCTTCTCCAATGATGATCAATACGTCCTGTCCTTTTTCAATGGGGTTGACGCCAATCCCATCCCTGGTGGCATTGCATTCCATCCAGCTGCCATCCTCCCTCTGGAAAAAACCTTTGATCCGAAATACCTGTCCACAGTCTGGATCCTGAAACATGCCCTTTGCCCGATCTAACACTTCCGCTTCTGAGAACCCCAGATTCATATAATAAAGAGAGGTATATCCATTGTCTGCATATACCTGCTGCTTCACATAATTTTCCAACACATAACCGCAGGATGCAATCTGCGCCCAATCCTGTGCAGTGAATTGTTCCCAGTCTTTTGCCAGGATCTCTGTCCCAAATCTGCGTCTGCACTGTACCTGTTCCATGGCCTGATTCAAATGCCCGATGGTACGCCCCATCTCCTCTTCCTCTGCTTCCTGGCTTTTGCTAAACACCACCAACCCGGCATTGGCCGTCTGGCATGCCAGCAGATATTCTGACTGGGCAGACAAGTTCTCTTCTAATGCAGCATCTACAATGGCAATCACATTGCCGATCTCATACCAGCGATCCAACGGCTTTTCACACAATGTGTCAAAAAACTCATCCACATCATAAATGCCGGAAGGTTCCACCAACACACGGTCATAGCCGCACATGCCCATGGAGATCAGTTTCGACTTGAACCGTCTCTTGTGACAGTCATAATCACAGGCACCTGCCACCATCTCCAGTTCACACTGCTCTCCTTCTAAATCCTGCAATAGCATCATATCTACGTTCACTGCGCCATAGTCATTTTCCAGGATGCCGATCTGGCATCCCTGCTCCATCCAATACTGCGCATACTTCTTTAAAAAAGTTGTTTTCCCGGCTCCTAAAAAACCGGTGATCAAATCAATCTTTACCATCCTGTTCACCAATCTATTATCCTATCTCTGTTTCGTTACCTACTCAGTGTACCATCTCAAACAAAGAGGTGCAAGAAGATCAGAGGGAATTGAGGGAAAAGCACTTCTTTGGTGACAAAAATTTTCTGTTACACAAAAACAGGGCACATAAGATTTCTCTCATGCACCCTGTTGGTTGCTTTACTATGCATTGTTGAAATGAAATATTGTTTCTGACTGGTATTCCATGTAATACCCATATCATTTATAGCATGAACCGTGTATATTTCTCCTGCTCCTCTTCCGGCACACCAAGAACCGACAAGGCCTGTTCCAATGGAAGATGCAGTGCTTCCATGATCCTCTTTACATGATACACGGTACTCTCAAACTTTCCCTCTTCCTTTCCTTCTGCTTTTCCCTGCTGCACTCCTCTGTCATAAATCCCATCACTCAAATTACACATATTCTCCATCTCACTTTCTGTTTCCTTGCTCATCTGAACCTGAAATTCTTTCTGTAAAATCTGTCGCTTCTTCTGATACTCTATCTGTGGAGAAAACAATACTCCTAATAAATGAAGGATACGTTTTCTTTCTTCTCTTCCCGAAACATCTGTCAGCACCTCTTCTATCTGTTCTTCAATACACAACATGATCACCTTCATCAAATCATAGTTTTTATGTCTCTAAAAGCAACAAAGTTAATACAGAAGAGGAACTCTATGCCGCAGTGGAAGAATTTGCGTATGTGCAATATAACCATGTACGTCCGCATTCTTATAACAACTACAAAACGCCTTATGATGAACGCTATGGGGTTGCATAAAACCTATAGCATAAATTAGGTCGTATTGTCACAAAAATGCTTGACCACAACACCAAAAGTTCGATTACCCTTGCGAAAAAATGCCTGAATTTCATTCTTTTGATTTTTTCCAATCTTCTTTTGATCAAATACACAGGCAATCTCCAATAAAGCAAAATATTTTACCAGATATTCACTGCTATACACAATACATTCCATGATAGATCTCATATCATTTGCATATTGTATTTTTTCATGTAATCTCTGCAAGATTTCTTTCACCGCTTCCGGCAAATATGCGGCATCTGCTAACTGTCTCACTCTTTCTCTCAATTCTTTCATTCGCATCCACTCCTTTTCAGATCACTTTCTATACATTTGTTCCAAATAAATATTTATTTTCCGCCTTACTCTTGTCAAGAATTATATCATCTCACTTTCCAGATGTCAACTATTTCAAAACATAATCAACCTTTTGTGTACATACTCTATTATAGAATATGCTCAAAAGGAGAGTTTGAAATGGTTGACTTTGGAAACACACTGAAAACCCTACGCACACAAAACCATATGACACAGGCGCAGCTTGCCCAACAATTGGGATTGACAAAATCGGTCATCAGTGCTTATGAAACCGGTTTGCGTATGCCTTCCTATGAAGTGCTCATTACCATTGCCAGAATTTTTAAAGTGACGACAGATTATTTGCTTGGTGTGGAAAAGAAACAAGAAATTGATTTCTCCGGTCTGACAGAGGAAGAAATCACAGCACTTTTGAATTTAGTCAAAGCAATGAAACATCGTTCTTATTTTCACCGTTTTTAATATCAAAAATGCTCTGTGCCATGTTTACACATCACACAGAGCATTTTTTATCAGTACTACCTTTTAATCTAATTGATCTGATTCACCTTACAGCTTCTTAATTCTCTCAATTGCTTCCACTGTATTCTCATAGGTACCAAATGCGGTCAGACGGAAGTATCCCTCTCCGCTTGGTCCAAATCCGGAACCTGGGGTACCCACTACATTGGCACGCTCTAACAGGTAATCAAAGAACTCCCAGGAAGTCATGTTGTTTGGGGTCTTTAACCAGATGTATGGTGCATTCACACCACCGGTAAAGGTATAGCCTGCATCCTTCAGACCCTCCTTGATGACCTTTGCATTGTTCATATAATACGCCACCTGCTGTGCCAACTGTGCCTTGCCTTCTGGTGTGTACACTGCCGCACCGGCCTTCTGGATGATGTATGGTGCACCGTTGTACTTGGTGCCGTGGCGGCGTGCCCACATGGAATGCAGGCTCACATCACCGCACTTTAAATCCTTCGGGATCACGGTGAAGCCTAAACGCACGCCGGTGAATCCAGCGTTCTTGGAGAAGCTGCGCATCTCGATGGCACAGGTGCGGGCACCTTCACACTCATAGATGGTATGCGGTACATCTGCCTCGGAAATGTATGCTTCATATGCTGCGTCAAATAAGATCACAGCCCCTACCTTGTTGGCATAGTCTACCCATACCTGCAACTGATCCCTGGTCAGAGTAGAACCGCTTGGATTGTTGGGGTAGCACAGATAGATCAGATCTGGGGTTTCCTTTGGCAGTTCCGGCACGAAATCATTCTCTACGGTACAAGGCATATAGATCACGTTGCTCCACTTTTCTGTATCAAAATTGTATGTACCGGTTCTGCCTGCCATGGCATTGGAATCCACATAAACCGGGTAAACCGGGTCGCACACTGCGATCTTACTGTCTAAAGAGAACAGTTCCTGGATATTGGCGCAGTCGCACTTTGCTCCGTCACTGACGAAGATCTCATCTGCTGCAATGTCCGTTCCTCTGGACGCATAATCTCCCTTTGCGATTGCAGAACGCAGGAACTCATAGCCCAGATCCGGTGCGTATCCCTTAAAGGTTTCTGCCACGCCCATCTCATCTACTGCGCTGTGGAGTGCCTCGATGATGGCTGGTGCCAGAGGCTGGGTCACGTCACCGATTCCCAGACGGATGATCTTCTTGTCCGGATTGGCTGTCTGATAGGCATTGACCTTTTTTGCCACTGTGGAAAACAGGTAGCTGCCTGGAAGTTTCTGATAATTGTCATTGATCTTAAACATGTTTGTTATCCTCCATGCCGAGTCACTCTTTTTACTCGTGTACACGAATCCGCACAGATGCTGCTTGTTCATGACACAACAGGACAATCGGGACCCGGTCCAAATATCCTGTTAGAAAAACACTGCTTCAGCTTTTCAGATTCCGAACCGGATTACCGGTCAAAACTGTCAGGTCGGCAGCAGGTTTCTTCTTTCTAACTGTCTTTCTTATTATAATATACCAGATATGGATTGTCTAGTCAGCATTGAGAAAAGGTGGCAGGAAAATCCTACACTTCTCCCAGTAAACTCAGCACCATCTGGGCACTTTCTGCCATATTGGTACCGCTGTCCATACTGCACTTCTGGATATATCGGTGGGCTTCTTCTTCTGTCATATGATTCCGCTCCATGAGCAGAGCCTTGGCTCTCCGTATGATCAGCTGATCCTGCTCACTTCTGGTTTTGACCGCACGTTTTCTTCTGCGATACTTTTTCCGTTCTGCCGCTTCTACCATCATGCCCAGTGTGGCAAGCAGTTCATGAGACTTGATGGGCACTGCCACACATACAATGTCTTTCATATTCACTTCGCCCAGATATCTGGGGGAAGCCACAAGCAGCATCTGAAAAGAAGCAGGCAGCAGCTCATGCAGTTCTGCATAGATCATGTCCGAATACCGATAACCGGAAAGGATGATACCCTCCTCCAGTTCCTCTATGCACTGCAAAACCTGTGCGCCGCTGGTGCAGACCCCGCTCACAGAAAATCCGTTTTTCACCAGAATATTGCGGATATTTCGCCCATCCTCCTGTTTTGGGAAAACTATAATGATATTCGTCACATTTTCACCTCCAAGTCATCTCGTGTCGATTCATTGGGGTTAAAATTTCCGAATATATTCATTGATTTCCCAGTCGCTGACATGATCCAAATACTGCTTCCACTCCAGCTTTTTGGATTCCACCAGACGTTTGGACAAGTGAGCCCCCAATACAGACTGTACAAAGGAGTCCTTCTCAAAGGCCTGAATGGCAGCTCCCAGACTGCCTGGTAAGTCTACCAGACCTAGCTCTGCCTTTTCTTCTTCCGTGATATGAAACAAATTAAAATCCACACTGGCTGGTGGCATCCACTTGTTTGCAATTCCTTCCAAACCTGCCGCCAGACATAGCGCAATGCTCAAATATCCATTGGATACTGCATCCGGATTGCGCAGCTCAATACGGGTGTGTTCCCCCCTTGTGGCAGGAATCCGCAGGCTGGCAGTCCGATTGGTAGCAGACCATGCCGCATACACTGGCGCATCAAATCCAGGACGCAGTCTTTTATAAGAATTGACCAGTGGATTCACAATGAGGCAGATGGCAGGCAAATGCTTTAAAATACCTGCAATGAATTGATACGCCATTTCGCTTAAGCCATTTTCTCCATCAGGGTCACACAAAATATTCTTTCCCTCTGCATCTGTCAGAGAAAAATTCAAATGCATGCCGGAACCTTCCTTGCCATCCCTTGGCTTTGGCATAAAAGTAGCATGGAGTCCATGCCGCTTAGCAATTACCTTTGTAGTCATCCGAAACGACTGGATCATATCGGCTGCTGCACAGGCATCGGTATACTTCAGATCAATTTCATGCTGACATGGTGCATACTCATGAAAGGAGCTTTCTACCTCAATACCCATTTCTTCCAGATTCAATACAATATCCCGACGTACATTTTCTCCCCCGTCAATAGGTGCCACATCAAAATAGCCTGCCTGTTCTCCCGTATCAATGGTTACATTTCCATCATCGTCTGTAGGGAATAGAAAAAATTCGAACTCCGGTCCTACATTCAAGTAAATGCCCTTTTCTTCTGCCTGCTGCACCACACGTTTTAATACCATGCGGCTGTCTCCTTCGAAAATTTCTCCATTTGCCTTATAGACGTCACAGAGAAAACGTGCCACCTTTCCCTGCTGTGGCCGCCAAGGGAATATGACAAAGGTATCCAGATCCGGATGGAGATACATATCTGCCTCCTCGATCTGTCCATACCCATCAATAACTGCCCCATTAAAAGAACAACCATTGTCCAATGCCCGTTCTAATTGACTGGATGTAATGGCAATATTTTTTGTCGAATGAATTCTACATCTTCCTCTTCTACAATACGGATAATATCTTCTCTTGTATACATGCTGTCCACTCCTTTTATTGTCTGTCTATTGCAGACTTCTTTTTTAGCATAACAATACCATTTTTCTGTGTCAACTATTTTGTTTTAGAATTTTTTTCCTGTTCACCTGCCTGTTTCGTCATACTGCCAGAACCTGCCGTCCGTATCCCTTCTTCCTCTGCTCCATTGCGAAACTCATTGATTCCTTTAATCAGCAACGAACAGTTATACAAAAAGCCGTCAAATACACCCACATGATACAACTCGATAACCATCATACCCACTGGCACCGCCAGAATCATACCTGCCACACCGGAAAACCGAAATCCCAGATACATAAACACCAGCGTGGCCAACGGATTTAACCCCATAGCATCCCCTACCAGCTTTGGCTGTAACAACTGTCTGGAAAGCTGTGTCACACCATACAGCACCAGCATCCCCACACCTGGAACATATTTGCCCAAAATCAGTTCAATCACAGCCCAAGGCAGCAATACGGTACCAGTGCCAAACACAGGCAGGAAATCCAAAACTGCCACCAGCAAAGCAATCAGTCCGGAATACTGGACCCCCAAAATCAAAAATCCAATCACCAGAATGCCATATATCAGACACATAATTTTCAGCTGTGCAAAGAAATATCCTCCCACCAGTTTTCCGGCACGATCCTTCATCTCTACCATCGTGCGCTGAAAAGAAGATGGCAGATGCTCTGACACTTTTCTGCTGATGATATCCTTGTCTACCAAAAAGAAGTAGGAAGACAACAAAGTAACGATAAAATAAATCAACGCACTGGGAATGCTGGATACAAAATTTCCGGCAGCAGGCATCAGTATTTCTCCCAGATTTCCCACATATTTTGCAACATAATCAATCAAATCTGTATCGGAATCCGGAAATGGCAGCTTCACTGTAAATGGCAGTGTATCCAAAAATCCACCCAAACGCAGCTGCAACAGATCAATCTGTGTCTGAACCGCATCCTTCAATGCGGGAAGATTTTCCGTCAAATCAATAATCTGCCTGCTCATCCATGCCACCAGAGCCCAAAGAATCGCCACGGTTCCACCCAGTACCACCACAATGATAGCAATGGAACTAAACGAACGCAAAATCCGTACCTTCTTGTCCAAAAAACGCACAAGAGGATTGGCAATCATGGCAATCACCCACCCAATCACAAAAGGCAAAAAAAACCGTACCGCCGCTACCCCCACCGTGCAGACCAGTACCACCGCAATAATCGGAATCACAATATTCAGCAAAATCCGGACATAATACCGAACTGTGCCAGTTTCCTTCTCTCCCATAGCCTCTCATTACCCTCCAATTCATTTTTGTAACTGTGTACACAGTTACCCTTTGTCTTCTGTTGCATCATACACCAGAATCCCAATGGATATTTACCATTGTTGTCAACCATTATACCACAGTTTATCAGGAAAAGAATCATTTCGAAAAAATTTCACCACTGAAACTTCCACCTGTAATTCTGAACAGATGTTCTTTTCACTTCTATGTTTTTATGCTATAATCAGAACATGAGCGTACAGTGAGGCGGATTGCGAAACTCTTTCATCAAACCAGCAAACAGCCTGTACATCAAAATTTATATTTGTTGAATTGCAAAACGCTCAAAAACTTTCATCAGTGCTGTCAAGGGAGGCAAATATGGCAGATCGAATTTACATGATCATTGACCTGAAGTCTTTTTATGCTTCAGTGGAATGTGTGGAACGAGGCTTAGACCCTATGACTACAAACCTGGTGGTTGCAGACCCGGATCGCACCAAATCTACCGTTTGTCTTGCCATCACCCCTCCTATGAAAGAATTGGGACTGCACAGCCGCTGCCGTGTCTTTCAGATTCCCGAAGGAGTCCACTATATCACTGCACCCCCACGGATGCAGCTGTACATTCAGTATGCGGCAGACATTTACAGCATTTACCTGAAATATATTTCAAAAGAAGACATTCATGTCTATTCCATAGATGAAGTGTTCCTGGATGTGGCCGATTACATTTCCATGTACCGGATGGATGCAGAACAGCTTGCCCGCACTATCATGGAGGATATTTTACAGGAGACCGGTGTTCGTGCCACCTGTGGCATCGGTACCAACCTGTATCTTGCAAAAGTGGCATTGGACATCACGGCAAAGCACAGCCCTGATTTCATCGGATTTCTAGATGAGACATCCTATCAGAAAAATCTTTGGAACCATCGTCCTTTGACGGATTTCTGGCGGGTGGGCAAGGGCACTGCCACACGTCTGGCACAGTATGGCATCTATACGATGAAGGACATTGCACATGCAAAGGAAGACTTTCTATACCAGCTGTTTGGCATAGACGCGGAGCTGCTCATAGACCATGCATGGGGACGGGAACCTGTGACCATGGCAGACATTAAGGCATATCATTCAAAGGAAAACAGCATTGGCAGTGGCCAAATTCTTCCCTGCGATTACAGCTTTGTCGATGGGCGGCTGGCAGTTCGGGAAATGATGGATCTGCTCTGTCTGGATCTGGTGGAAAAACAGTTAGTCACCAGTTCCATTACCTTACAGGTAGGGTATTCCAATGGTCTGCACCTGAATTCGGCACGCGGTACAGCTGCCTTACCGACTCCATCTAACGCAGATCTGATGCTGCTCCCTGCTGTCACTACACTGTATGAGCAGATTGTGGATCCCCGGTATCCAGTACGTCGTCTGTATCTGACCTGTAACCGTGTGGTACCAGAGGAATACCACCAGTATTCCTTTTTTGTAGCGGAAGAAGACCTGACACGAAACCGCAAGTTGCAGGAAACCATGATCAATATCAAGAAGCGTTTTGGCAAAAATGCCATTTTAAAAGGCATGAATCTGGAAGAACATGCCACTACCCGTGAACGAAATCAAATGACAGGAGGACACCGCAGTGGCACATAGACTAAAAACCAAAATGCCAGTTTCAGAGCGTGCCAAGCAATTCATGCCTTTTGCGGCATTGAAAGACCTGCCTGCTGCCCTGGCACAAAGAGAGCGTATCACTGTACCACGAGCAGAACTTTCCGAGGATGCCGCTGAGGAACTTGACCGCATCCTGCACCAGCTGCAACCTGGCAGTCTCATCACCATCGTTTATTATGACCAGGAGGACTATATCCGCTTCACCGGTATGGTTGCGGCATTTCATGAAACCAGCCGTATCCTACAAGTGGTAGACCGGAAGATTCCGCTGGATGATATTTTCAGTATCACACTGGAAACATAAATCACTTTTGTTCGTTTTTATATTTTTGTTTTTAGAATGATCAACTTGTCTCATCGGGCGATAGATTGATCATAGGAGGGTATCATCATGGACATTGCAGTGCAGATGCAGCATGTAACACTCAAATCCAAACAAAAAACATTGCTTTATGACATCAATCTGGAAGCCTACCGTGGAGAGGTTTTGGGCATTCTGGGGGCAAATGGTTCCGGAAAGACCGTTCTCATTCAGGTACTCACCGGTCAGCGACGACCAGATGAGGGACAGGTTCTTCTGAACGGAAAACACCTAAACAGCCACCGTGCTTCTGCTCTGATTCATACTGGCTGTATTTTAGAAGAAAATCGCTTCTTCCCTTACCTGACCGGTATGCAGAATCTGCGGATGTTTGCAGGGATGCGCCCTGATATTTCTTCGGAAGAGTTGACCGATATTATTCGTTTCACAGGATTGATGCGCTGTATCCATCACAAGGTACGCACCTACTCCAAGGGCATGCGCCAACGCCTTGCCATTGCACAGGCCTTGATCCACCATCCTGCCATCTTGATTCTGGATGAGCCAGCCGCTGGACTAGATCCCGGAGCCATCCGAAATCTTCGAGAGCATCTGCGCATGCTGGCACATGACCGAAATGTCTGTGTCCTGATCACCACCAATCTGCTGTCTGAGGCAGAGTTGATGTGTGACCGTGTCATGATGTTGTCCGGTGGCAGAATCACTGCCCCCCGTTCCATGCAGGAACTGGTGCATACCACTGGAGGCACTCACACCATTTACCGGTTCCGGATCAGCGATGCCCATGAGGCCCAGACAGCTGCCAGACTGGTATTGGATACACCTGCCGTACTGTGCGATGCCCACACACTGGAATTTTCCATTCCCAACCATGATACCGATAATCTGCTTTCCAGACTGGTTTACCAGTTCGTCTCATGGGGCATTGATGTATATACCATCTACCCTATTGACAACCGTACCTTAGAGGATGCCTTTCTGGAAATCACACAAAGCGGAGGTACACAGCTTGATTGATCTGATTCGAAATGAAATGAAAAAAATGCTGCTTCATCGCCTGATGTATCTGCCGCTTTTGTGCTGTATCCAAAAAACGCTTTGTCATTATTTGAATGAAATCATTGACTGCGCTGCCACATCAACATCAGTGTGGTCAGGGTTCCATACGTTTGTATGCCGCCTTGCTGACCGTTTGACTTTAGATATGCATCATTCACCTTGTCCTGCAATTCTG
>ONWL01000024.1 GCA_900321525.1 uncultured Eubacteriales bacterium | reverse complement strand
ATAGGAAATTCCCATTTAGTAGCAAAAACATTCTGCCACCAAGAAAGTGCGCCCCACAGTATGCGACTTGGCAGGAAAGAGAAAAAGCTGCATATGCAGCCGCACGGACTACGAGAATGTGGCATTTACATAAGTATTTACAAAAAATGAAAAAAGGAGAAAAAAGAATCTTATGGGGAAACAAAAGAAAGAACGTACCAATCCGGAAAGCTACAGGCGGATCGGGCGGTACATGAAAAAAGGATGGTATTTGTATCTTATGGGTTTTGCAACCATGGGTAGTTTGATCTGGTTAGGGGTACTTGGTCCCCGAATCATCCAGCAGATTATTGATGATGTGATCATCGGTGAAAATCTGGAAGTGCTGACCCATCTGTTGATATGCCTGGTGCTGGTAGGAGCCGGAAAGGCTCTGAGTGGGTACCTGAAGGAAGTGAGTTTTGATCTGGCAGGATCCAAAGTGGCAAAAGGATTGCGCAATGCCTTGTTTCATCATTTACAGAAGATGGACGTGGGGTTTTTTGAGCACAACAATGTGGGAGAGTTGATGGCCCGTATTAATGATGACGTGGAGCGCATCTGGGGGATTACCGGGTTTATCGGTATGCTGATTGTAGAGTCTGTGATTCAGACCATCTGTGTTATGTTTTGTATGGCAAGAATCAATCCTCTTTTGACATTGATTCCTCTGTGTACCCTGCCACTGGTAGGATACACAGCAGTTCGTCTGGAAAATCAGATTGACAAAAGTTATGACAAGATCAGTGAGACCAATGCGGAATTGACCAGTGTGGCACAGCAGAACATTTCCGGTGTGCGGACGGTACGGGCATTTGCCAGAGAAGCTTATGAAATGCGGAAGTTCCGCCGGTTAAATGAGCAGTACTGCGCAGAAAACATCAATCGTTCCCGTGTGACAGCCAAGTGGGAGCCAAACATCTCTTTTTACAGTCGTACCATGCTGGTGCTGGTCATTGTAGTGGGCGGAATATGTGTCATGTATGAGAAGATCACGTTGGGAGAGCTGGGTGCTTTCACCGAATATGCCAACAGCATCATCTGGCCGATGGAGTGTCTGGGATGGTTGTCCAATGAAGTAGCTTCCTCTATTGCCTCCAACAGAAAGATTCAGAAGCTGTTTGAAGCGCAGGAGACTGTGGTAGATGATCCGCAGGCAGTGCCGTTGCAGGTGACAGAAGGACAGGTAACCTTTGAACATGTGGGGTTTGCACCGGATGGACAGCAGGTATTAGAGGATATTTCCTTTACAGTGAAACCGGGACAGACGTTAGGAATTATGGGACTGACTGGTTCTGGCAAAACCACCATCGTCAACCTGTTAGAGCGCTTTTATGAAACCGATCAGGGCAGAATTCTGGTGGACGGACAGGACATCCGCCAGGTGACGGTACATAGTCTTCGCCAGTCAGTGGCAGTGGTGATGCAGGATGTTTTTTTTTTTTTTTTTAGTATTCGAGAAAACCTTCGGATGGGTCGTCGGAGAAAGCACCAGTCGGAAAGGCAGTTACAGGATGCATTGCAGACAGCCTGTGCGGCAGACTTTGTGGAAAAACTGCCTGATGGTGTGGATACCGTCATTGGTGAGCGTGGCGTAGGCTTGTCCGGGGGACAGAAGCAGCGGATTTCCATGGCAAGAGCCTTTGCGCACCAGTGTCCCATTCTGGTATTGGACGATGCCACTTCGGCACTGGATATGGAAACAGCCGGAACTGTCCAGCAGAACTTTCACCAGATGAAGCAGGTGACCAAACTGATCATCGCCCATCGGATTTCCTCTGTCAGTCAGGCAGATGAGATCATCATACTGGATCAGGGACGGATCGTAGAGCGGGGCACCCACGCAGAACTGTTGGCAAAGCAGGGCCAATATTACCAGACGTGGGTGGCACAGTACGGAGAATGACAGGAAAGGAAGGAATAGGGTATGCCGGTAAATACATTTCGGGAAGATGAAGATCAAAAACAAGTGGTGAAACGGCAGACGATCATTCGTCTGTTTCGATATATGGTACAGTATCAAAAGCAGGTGGCAGGCGTATTGGGCATCATGGCGGTGACCACAGCCATTTCCTTGCTGAATCCGCTGATCATTGAACGGGCAGTGGATGTACATGTGGCAAATGGAGACTGGAAGCGTTTGCTTCTCTTAGGGGCAGGGGCAGTGGTGCTGAATTTGATTCTGATGCTTGGCATTAAAATGCGGATTCGGATGATGGCGCAGGTTACCAATCTGGTATTGCAGGAAATCAGAGAGGAATTATATGCCCACATTCAGGAGCTGGGATTTGACTTTTTTGACAGCAGACCTACGGGAAAGATTCTCTCCCGTATCGTCAGCGATGTCAATGCCCTGCGGGATGTGTTGGACAGTGCGGTCATCACGCTGCTGCCGGAATTTTGCGTGGTCATCAGTGTCATGGTCATTATGCTGATCAAAAATACAGCGTTGGCATTTTCAGCCATTTTGATTTTACCTCTTCTGTTGGTGGGGGTATATGTGGTACAGATTCTGGCACACAAAAAGTGGCAGATTGTGCGCAAAAAAAGCTCCAATATGAACGCTTTTGTCCATGAAAATCTGTCCGGTATCCGGGTGGTACAGAGCTTTTGCGCAGAAGAGGAAGAAGAGGAAACCTATCACCAGCTGGTAGCGGAGCACATGCAGGCATTTGCCAACGCCATCTATTGTTCCGATGCATTTCAGCCCTTTATCCAGCTGTCATGGGGCATTGGAACTTGTCTGCTGTATCTCATCGGCATCCGGTATCTGGGGGCAGAGCAGGTGGGAGTGGGAACCTTTCTGGCGTTTTCTACCTATCTGGGTATGTTCTGGAACCCCATTCAGCGGTTGGGTGAATTTTACAACAAAATCATCACCAATCTGGCGGGAGCAGAGCGGATTTTTGAGATTCTGGACATTCCGTCAGACATCACAGACAAAGCGCAGGCAGAGGAAATGCCGCCGGTACAGGGAGAAGTGACTTTTGACCATGTATCCTTTGCCTATGCCAACGCACCGGAGGTGCAGGTATTGCGGGATGTCAGCTTTACGGTAAAGCCGGGACAGACCATTGCGCTGGTAGGTCCTACCGGAGCAGGAAAATCCACCATCGTCAATCTGGTCAGCCGGTTCTATGATGTGACAGAGGGCAGTGTGCGGATTGATGGAAGGGATGTGCGGGATGTGACACTGCACAGTCTGCGCAGTCAGATGGGGGTGATGATACAGGAAAATTTCCTGTTCACCGGAACCGTCAGAGACAACATTCTCTATGGCAATCCGGAAGCCACAGAAGAAGAGATGATACAGGCATCCAAAGCAGTCCATGCCCATGAATACATTATGAAATTGCCGGATGGGTATGACACCAAAATCAGTGAGCGTGGCGGTAGTCTGTCCGCAGGACAGAGACAGCTGATTGCCTTTGCCAGAGCCATGTTGTCCATGCCTGCCATATTGGTGTTGGATGAGGCAACCGCCAGCATCGATACCCATACGGAGCTGCTGGTACAGCAGGGCATCGAAGGACTGTTAAAGGGGCGGACCTCTTTTGTAGTGGCACATCGTCTGTCTACAATTCGAAAAGCAGACTGTATTTTTGTCATAGATGATGGTATGATAAAAGAAGCGGGCAGCCATGCACAGCTGATGGAGCAGCAGGGGGCATACTATAGGTTGTATCAGGCACAATTTACTGTATAAGCTGGCGTCCATGGATACAGAATAGGCGCACTGGTGCGCACTAGGCTGTAGACATGAGACGCTGCAACAGGTATGAGTATGTAGGTCGGTAGACCGGAATACGAATGCCTGTAGGATTGCAGGAGCTGGAACAGCGAAGCAATCCGTAAGCTGATACAGTTTATGTGGCGTTGCCCAATAGAAATCAAGGAAAGGATCGAAACATGGAACAGTTGTTAAAAAGAGAAGATGTGGCGGTAGAGGACACTTGGGATTTGGAGCGTGTGTATGCAGATGAAACTGCATGGCAGACAGAGTTTGAGGAGACGAGGGGTTTGGTGCAGGCATATGGACAGAAGCAGGGCACTGTCACCAAAGACAGGGAAGTGGTACGGCAGTTGCTGGATGCGTATTATGAACTGTCCAGAAAGGCAAATAAGTTATTTGTCTATGCCAGTGAACGGAGAGATCAGGATACCACCAATTCCACTTATCAGAAGATGGCAGATCAGGCATACAGTCTGATGGTGCAAGTGGACAGTGCCAGTGCATTTTTAGAGCCGGAGTTACTGGCACTTGGAGAAGACTGGCTGAAAGAAGCCATGGACAGTGAAGAATTGTCTTTTTACAAGCGGGTATTGGAACTGATGTTACGGGGGAATGCCCATACGTTAAAGCCGGAGCAGGAACAGCTGTTGGCAGAAGCAGGTGTCATGTCCGGTGCACCGAGAGAACTATACCAGATGTTCAACACTGCCGATCTGCGCTTCCCGGAGGCAGTGGACAGTGAAGGAAACGCCCATACATTGACTGGCAGTACTTTTGTCCAGTTGGAAATGAGCAGTGACCGTACCTTGCGTCAGTCTGCTTATGAAAATTTGTATGGCACATATGACACCTTCCAAAATACCATGGCAGGGTTGTTTGCCGCCAATATCAAGCAGGCATCCTTCTTTGCCAGGTCCAGAAAATTTGCCTCTACAAGAGCGTACTATCTCCATGACTCCAATATACCGGAAAGAGTGTATGACAATCTCATTGAAACCATCCACCAAAACATGGATGTGATGCACCGGTATGTGAGCCTCAGAAAGAAGATGCTGGGTGTGGACGAACTGCACATGTATGATGTGTATGTGCCTCTTCTGGCAGAGTTTGACAAGAAGTATTCTTTTGCAGAAGCCCAGAAAATGGTGAAAGAGGGCTTGCAGCCATTAGGGGAAGAATATGCGACCCTGTTGGACAGAGCATTTACAGAGCGGTGGATTGACCGGTATGAAAATGAGGGCAAACGGGGCGGTGCCTATTCCTGGGGCAGTTATGATACCACGCCGTATGTGCTGATGAATTATGACCACACATTAGACAGTGTGTTTACTCTGGCTCATGAACTGGGACATTCCATGCACAGCTATTATTCCTGTAGCAATCAGCCCTATGCCTATGCAGATTATAAGATTTTCGTGGCAGAGGTGGCATCTACCTGTAATGAAGCACTGCTCATTCGCCACCTGCTGGCACAGTGTACGGACATTCAGGAACGTGCCCATCTGATCAATCATTTTCTGGAATCTTTTAAAGGAACCGTATATCGTCAGACCATGTTTGCGGAGTTCGAGATGATTTGCCACAGAAAAGTAGAAGCAGGAGAGACGCTGACTGCAGATGGATTGAAGGCACTTTACAAAGACCTGAATGCACAGTATTTTGGCACGGATATGGTGACAGATGATGCCATTGCCATGGAATGGGCAAGAATTCCCCATTTCTATACGCCGTTCTATGTGTACCAGTATGCCACAGGATTTTCTGCTGCCATTGCTTTGTCTGAGCGGATTCTGACAGAAGGAGAGCCTGCACTGGCAGATTATAAAGCCTTCTTAAAGACAGGCGGTTCCATGGATCCCATCGAGGAACTGCGGATTGCAGGAGTGGATATGGAGCAGCCACAGCCCATAAAGAAGGCGCTGGATTTGTTTGCGGAACTGGTGACGGAGATGGAGCAGATCTGCGAACAGCTGTAATGCAGTTGCAAAATCAGTTGGCTGGCATAGGATAAAAAGACCCCTTGCAATGATTCAAGGCGTGTGTGCAAAGAAGCAATTACAAAGGCAAGCATGGTTTTGCAGTTACCAAGGATTGAAGGGTAATTAAAGCAGTTGACAATCGTTTACAAAGAAATGGAGGATGGAAGTATGACATTTGAAACCAATATTTTTGAACAGTTTGACAAGAAGTGGGCGCTGTTAAGCGCAGGTACGGCAGAGGATTTTAACACCATGACCATCAGTTGGGGCGGTATGGGAACTCTCTGGCATAAGCCGGTGGTAACTGTGTATGTGCGGGATTCCCGTTACACATACGAATATATGGAAAATAATGAATACTTTACCGTTAGCTTTTATCCACAGGAGTACAAGAAAACCTTGGGGGTATTGGGCACCAAGTCAGGCAGGGAGATGGACAAAATCCATGAGTCCGGCCTGACCCCAAAGGACGTTTTGGAATCTGTCACATTTGAAGAAGCAGAGGTGACACTGGTGTGCAGAAAACTGTTCAAACAGGAATTAGATGTATCACAGATGCCGGAAGATGTGGCAAAGACATTTTATGATGGCATGGCACCTCATATGATGGTGATCGGAGAAGTAGTAGACATCATCCGGTAAGTATCGGCAGCATGGAGAAAAATTGCAGTCGGCATTTTGCCAGTGCCCATAGGGCAGGAGATGTACTTGGGTTTCAGACAGAGGCAAAAAACCAGAGCAGTGTAAAAACTCTGACAAAAAATTGTAATCATTTTCAGCAATATTTGGAATTATTCCAAAGGCAACTGTGTTATACTGAAAGGACAATGCAGTAAGCAGGGAAATGCTGCCAGTAATTGGAAGATTTCCCATCAATTTGTAGATGGTGAGGTTGTCAGATGAATCCATATGAAGCAATTTTTGTCAGAAAGTCCGTGCGTCAGTTTCAGGAGATGCCGCTTACAGAAGAAGATAAGCAGGCCATCCAGGAGTATATTGGGATGCTGCTCCCATTGTATGGAAAAGAGAACTGGGAGATTGTAGTATCTGAGAATAGTAGTGGGGTTGAGGGGAAATTCAAAGTAGAGGCACCGGCATATGTGGTCTTTTTGTCAGACACAGCAGAACCGGAGGATTATTACAATGCCGGATACTTGTTGGAAAATCTGCTGCTGTATTTGCAGACTCGAAACATTGGAAGCTGTTACCAGGGGGGTGTGCAGTGGATTGAGCGGGAAGGCATCGATGGATATGTGCGGATGGTGGCGGCCATCGGATATGGGGTGGATTCCATCTGTCGTGAACGGAAAGCCTTTAAGCGGAAGCCTCTGCGGAAACTGGTGACAGTGAGAGAAGATTATGACGAAGAAGTGGCACAGATGTTAGAGGCTGCCCGTCTGGCTCCTTCAGCTCTGAATACACAGCCATGGCATTTTGTGGTGTATCACAATCGGATTCATTTTTTTATTAAAAATGGCAAGGAGCAATTCCCCATGCATCTGGTGGATATGGGAATCTGTATGGCACATATGGCATTGGCGGCAGAGGAAGCATGGATCGATGTGGATTTTGCCTACCTGGAATCCGTGGCAGAAAAGAAGGTGCGGAAGTATCAGTATGTCAGCACAATGATGATTCAGTAGCACATGTAGTGAGACAGAAGTGTGTTGAATGATTTGAGAGAGAATATGGGATAGATACAGGACGGTATTGTAGAAATACAAATATCGTCCTCTTTTTGTTTCTTTCTGCACGTAACGAGGCAAGGAAACCTGCCTGCATGTCCATTCCACCCTTGCGTCACATGGTCCCTCTATGTTATAATGCTAACATGGGTGTGGTCTGTACATGTGAAGCAATACAGGCCATGCAGAATCCCGAAACAGGATGAGACGTAACATTTCAGGTACCGGTATTCTGTGCAGGTACGGAATGGTTACCATGGGGAATGAATGATACAGGCTTCACAGAAATGAGGAAACAGATGATCAATCAGTTGACAGCAAAGATTCAGAAATTACATGCGCCGATCGTAGTCGGTTTGGACCCGATGCTTTCCTATGTGCCGGAGCATATCCAGAAGGAAGCATTTTCTGCATATGGAGAAACATTAGAGGGAGCAGCAGAAGCCATCTGGCAGTTTAATAAAGCGATCATTGACCAGACTTGGGATCTGATTCCGGCAGTGAAGCCGCAGATCGCTATGTATGAACAGTTTGGCGTGCCAGGCGTGGCTGCTTACCAGAAAACGGTAGATTATTGCAAGTCCAAAGGATTGATCGTCATCGGGGATGTGAAGCGCGGCGACATCGGTTCTACTTCTGCGGCATACGCAGTGGGACATTTGGGACGGGTGCAGGTAGGTTCTAAAAAACTGCCGGCTTTTAATGAAGACTTTGCCACAGTCAATCCGTATCTGGGATCTGACGGCATCCAGCCATTTATCGATGTATGCAAGGAAGAGAAGAAGGGAATCTTCATTCTGGTGAAGACTTCCAATCCATCCAGCGGAGAGTTCCAGGATCGCCTCATCGATGGCAGACCATTGTATGAGTGGGTTGGAGAGCAGGTTGCCAAGTGGGCAGATACCTGCATGGGAGATGCATATAGTTATGTAGGATGTGTAGTAGGCGCCACCTATCCGGAAATGGGACGGATTCTGCGTAAGACGATGCCAAAGTCTTATATTCTGGTACCTGGTTACGGCGCACAGGGCGGCACTGCAGATTCTCTGCGTCCATACTTCAACGAAGACGGACTGGGTGCCATCGTCAACTCTTCCAGGGGGATCATTGCAGCCTATAAGCAGGAGCAGTATGCAAAGTTTGGACCGGAGCATTTTGCAGAGGCATCCCGTGCAGCGGTAGAAGCCATGATTGCAGATATTGCACGGATTTTCTAAAAATAAATGAAAGACATCTTTCATTGACAGGAAGTGGAGAAGAAAATCATATGAAGTATAAAGAAACGGCAAAAGTGATCCGTCAGGAATGTCTGATGGAAGGAATCTACAGCATGTGGATCCAGACAGAGCAGATTGCCAGAGAAGCAATACCGGGGCAGTTTATTTCTGTCTATTCCAAGGACAGCAGCCGGATGCTGCCTCGTCCCATCAGTCTGTGTGAGATTGACCGGGAACAAGGCAGTCTCCGTATCGTATACCGGGTAGCCGGTGCGGGTACAGCAGAGTTTTCCGGGTATCAGGCAGGAGATGACATCGAGATTTTAGGTCCCCTGGGCAATGGATTTCCGCTGACAGAGAAAAAGGCCATGCTCATCGGCGGCGGCATCGGCGTACCGCCTATGCTGGAACTGGCAAAACAGCTGACAGGAGAGAAGGTGATCGTGGCAGGCTATCGTGACAGCCTGTTTCTGGATCAGGAACTGTCTGCCAATGGTGCATTTTATGTGGCTACAGAAGACGGCAGTACCGGAACAAAGGGCAATGTGATGGATGCCATCGCAGTCAGTGGGTTAGAGGCAGATGTGATCTATGCCTGTGGACCAAAACCTATGCTGCGTGCCATTCAGGCATATGCCATTGCCCATGGCATCGAGTGTTATTTGTCTCTGGAAGAGCGGATGGCATGCGGCGTAGGTGCCTGTCTGGCCTGTGTATGCAAATCCACAGAGGTGGATGGGCATACCCATGTACACAGCAAACGGATCTGTAAGGAAGGACCGGTATTTCTGGCAACAGAGGTGGAGTTAGATTAAAAGCTGGGTGAATGCTTTGGAATTGGAGAATAAAATGGCTGAAAGAAATCTGTCAGTAGACATTGCCGGTGTGACACTGAAAAATCCGGTGATGACATGTTCCGGAACCTTTGGCTCCGGCATGGAATATAGTGAATTTGTAGACTTGAGCCGTCTTGGTGCAGTGGTGACCAAGGGAGTTGCCAATGTACCGTGGACAGGCAATCCCACCCCTCGTATCGCAGAAGTCAGCAGCGGGATGCTCAATGCCATCGGATTGCAGAATCCGGGCATAGATGTATTTGCAGAGAGGGACATTCCTTTCTTGAAACAGTACGATACCAAAATCGTGGTCAATGTATGCGGACGGTCTGAGGAAGACTATGTAGAAGTGGTAGAGCGTTTAGGAGAGGAGCCGGTGGATCTGTTGGAGATCAACATCTCCTGTCCCAATGTGAAAGAGGGCGGTATTGCCTTTGGACAGAATCCAAAGGCAGCTTATGCCATCACCAAGGCGGTGAAGGCAAAGGCAAAACAGCCGGTAATCATGAAGCTGAGCCCCAATGTAACAGACATTACGGAGATGGCAAAGGCAGTAGAAGCGGCTGGGGCAGATGCGGTTTCCTTGATCAATACCCTGACCGGTATGAAGATCGACATTCATCGTAGAGCTTTTGCACTGGCCAACAAGACCGGTGGATTGTCCGGTCCGGCCATCAAACCGGTGGCAGTTCGTATGGTGTACCAGGTGGCACAGGCAGTGCAGGTTCCTATCATCGGTATGGGGGGCATCTGCAATGCAGAGGATGCCTTAGAGTTTATCTTAGCAGGCGCCACCGCAGTGGCAGTGGGTACTGCGAATTTCCACGATCCGATGGCTTCTGTGCAGGTGGCAGAAGGCATTGCTGCCTATATGGAGCGGTATGGCGTCAGTGACATCCGGGAACTGATCGGGGCAGTGAAATAAAGGCAGGTCGGAAAAAGACCGGAATATAGAACATGCTTGTAGATGGGAAAGGGTTTTGGTTACAATCCTTTCCCATTAGAGTTTATGAAGTGTATAGTATGGAAAATGGAGGTAATCTAAAATGAAATGTACAGTATTGGTTGATGGGTTGAAATTAACAGAAGAAGATGCATTAGAATTAAATACAGGAGAATATTCACAGGAAGTGGAATTTTCTCCTATTACATCAAAAAATTTCATGCCCCCAGAAATCGTGCTCATCATGATTGAACTGGGCAAAAACACAGGTTACAGTGCGGTGTATGATATGCTGAAGTACATTTTGTTGAAAGTACTCCAATTGTTACCAAAAAAGAAACCACAGGAAAATGTGAAAATAGAGGTTGTATGTAAACAGGATAAATTTTCAATTTCATATAATACACAGCTGACAGAGGAACAGAAAGAGAAGCTGATTGATGCGGCGATTCAGAAATTTGTGAATGAATCATAATTGTTTGTGATAAAGTTTAAATAAAGGATGTCATAGATGAAAACAGAGAAAAGTCTGGTGAATTTATATCAAACATTTTTTCCATCCAGAGAATTGGAAAATGAAGAAGCGTCCTTACGCCAATCTATTGTTCGGGTGAAAGAAACAGGGATTGATACGTTGGATGAACAGGTATTGGGTTTGTATAAAAAAGATCCCAGTTTTATTGAAAAACAGATATTGCAATGTATTATGGATCTCAATCAAATCAATGTGGATATAGACTATTTGTCACGTTATGCACAACAGTTAAATGCCACAAGTATTATTGGTGAAACAGATAAATTATTGTTTGTGGATGAATTGATGGAATATACCATGCTTAGCTTTTTCATTACGATTTATTCGCTGGAAAATAACAAGAGCAAGGAGAATTTTGAAAGATGCTTTAAGAATTGTTTTGTATTGTTGGATTTACAGGGAGAAAAACACACCATTGGCTCTCACAACATACAGGAACTTGAAAAAATGTCCAGATTGCCTATGCATCTGATGAATTTGGCAACAGATACTTACTGGACTGCATGGACATTTTTGATTGGACATGAATTGTTTCATTTGACCAATGAAACAGAGATGCCTGCATATGAAGAAGAAATGAAAGCAGATGCGTATGGGTATTCTGTGCTGATACAGATGATCTTGGCACAAAAAGAAAATAAAATACCTGAAGAAATACAAGTATTTCATGAGTATATGTATTTGTCGCCGATCATGTTGTTAGAGTATTAT
>ONWL01000052.1 GCA_900321525.1 uncultured Eubacteriales bacterium | reverse complement strand
GGATACGATGGCCAGGGAAAAACCGACCTCCTTTAACCGAAGCAGCAGCTCCCTCACCCCCGGATACAGACCGGTTTTGCAGTTGCAGTGATCGGTATAATAAGACCGGAAACAGGTAAACACCTGCTCTACCGTCTCCAAATCCGTTCCTTCCGGCACAGCCCGCTCAATCAGCTTGCGAATGCCATTTCCCACAAAGGTACGCACTTCCTCTATGGAACGCACCGGCATCCCAAACTGCGCCAATGCATAATTGGTGCTGTCCGTCAGGTCTTCTAATGTATTTAACAACGTGCCATCTAAATCAAATATAATGGTCTTATACTTGCTCATCATACATTCCTTTCTCATATAGATTCTTGTTTATTTGACCCTTTTCCTGTTTATTCGACATATTTTTCATCCTTGGATGCCAAATAATCAAAGTGATTCTTGATTATTTGACAATATTCCCCTGATCATATCACTAATCGCTTATCGCTTATTCACCCTACCTTGAAACTTCATATATTTGATCGTAAAGCATACAAAAATCATCAAATATAATATAAATAATATCATAAATGTAATCAAAATCGGATAGTCCAAAGCCTGTCTGGAGGAATTCCATATCAGCTGTGGAATAATGATACAAAAGAAAACCACAACCAACGGTATCATTCTGCCCTTGAAAATCCGTTTCATCATATCCAGTCTGGATTCATCGTCACAAAATATTTCTTCTGAACTCTCCATCTGCGCCGCAGGTTTTCTAAAATAACTATATCCCACAAAATCCTGTATGTACTCCCAGCCGCAGTCCTCAAACATCTGGACATATTCCGTTTTATTCTGAATCCCCTCCTGGTTGTAATCCAACTGGTATACCACATCCTCCGGTGTCGCTCTCTCAAATTCATAAATGCCCGGCAAATACACGCTCCGAAACTTCCATCCCTGTCTATGACGTTCCTGAAGATAATCTCCCTCTTTCTCATAATCCATGATGGTGAAATAGCGAAATTCTCTCTTACACTCTTTCATTGTGACATCTCCTTTGCATTGCGGTATAAGCGTTGGATTCTTTTTAACTCCAGCTGTAAAACTACATCCCCCAGATCTGTGATACGATATATCTTTCGCTTCTCCTCTTCCCGCACAAAACGGATCAGACCATCTTTCTCCATCTTCGATAAGCTTCCGTACATCGTTCCAGGACTTAACACAATCTCACCCTCAGTGATTTCTTTCACACGCTGTACAATTCCGTAGCCATGATTGGGTTCCTGCAGACAGAGCAGGATATAAAAACCAGTTTCCGTCATCGGCACATATACTTTTCTAATGTGTGCATCCATACGCAGCCTCCTCCATCATCTCACTGCGATATATCGAAGTTCGATCTGTCGCTATTATATCGCAATGCGATATATCCGTCAAGCAAAATCAGTCACTGTGTATTTTTTGCATTCCTCAGAAATAAAAACAGAGGAATGAGGCCAAGCACACCCAATAAACCGAAATACGCGATTTCCTGTGTGTATAACACCAGTAAAATCACCAAATCCATATATACCGGCACAATCAGCCAGAACCATTTTTGTTTTTCTTTTCTCATTGCATAGATACACACAAAGGATAAGACTGCAACCAGAAAACACAAAATATCAATCAAAACACCCATTATTCTTTCTACCTCACATTCCATCCGATTGAAAACGCTCTATTTTGCAAGAATGTTCTTTTGTTTTCTTATCATAATTGATCCCTACTATGAGCAAACGATCCAGATATTGGGACAATGCTCCATGATAACGCTTCTCTTTGATTTGATCGATCGCTGTATCCGCATTCTGATTGTATTTCAGTTCCACTATCATTGCAGGCTTGCACGTGTTTTTGTATGGAATAAAAACAACATCGGCAAACCCTTCCCCCGTTTCCAGTTCACGCAGGACTGTATAATATTTTCTTGCAGAATAATAAGCAAGATTGATCAGACAGCTGAGGGAATTTTCATTACTATAAGTCAATAGAGAAGTATTTTCATAATGCAATTGGCGTAATGCTTCTCCAACTGCTGTTTCGTTTCCTTTGATCGTATCCTCCAGCAATTGATCCGATTGGCGAATGGCATGCATCACATGTTCCCAACCTTCTGTACTTTTAATACAGCGAATAAATTCCTGCTGTACCTCAAGGTTTGGAATCCAACACACTGAAATTCTGTTGTCGGTACCTGATTCATAATAAGTCAGGTAACCCAGATGGATCAAAAGTGCCAGCACATCATCGGCAGAGCAGAACGTGGTCATATCATTCTGAAATGATGTAATATCAACTTCTATTTTTTCACCTGCAATCAGCTGTTCTACTTTCTCATGTAATCCATCCATATTGGTCTGAATATAAATCTTCAGTGCTTCGTAGGTTTCAGTTTGCGTCCAATAATTTCCAATTTTTCTGCGAAGCATGGCTTCCACAACAGATTTGGGGTTATATACCGAAATGTCATTGATCCGATAACCGTCATACCAACGATTCACTTCATCATATTCCATACTGTACTGATCACAAAGCACCTTCACTTCTGTTTCTGTGAATCCAGTAAACTCTGCATATTGCCCTGCATCCGCTACCGATATTTCTGTAAACATATTCAATGCGGAATGTTCCCCGTATTTCTTGACCGGCAGAATTCCTGTCATATAAGCAAGTGCCACATACACTTTGTCTTTGAGCAAGTTGCGGAGAAAATCAAGATATTCCGTCTGACTGGCGATATCTTCTTTATTTCGCCTGAAAATACAATCCCACTCGTCAATCACAAACACAAACTTTCTGCCCGTCTTCGCATATATCGCAGATAACATCCTGGACAAGTTTCTTCTGACATGCTTCAATGCATCAGGAAATTCACTTTCCAATTCTGACATGGTATCTTCCAACAAAAGTGCAATCATTTCATTTGTGTGATTTCCGCTTTCAGAAAAGTAGTCCAGAACATTCCAGTGAATCACATGAAACTGATTCTGATACTTCTGTGCCCCTTCCACCTGGGCAATTTTCAATCCTGCAAACAAACTTGCAGAATCCTCCTGCCCATAATATGCACAAAGCATATCGGCAGTCACTGACTTGCCAAATCTTCTGGGACGGCTCACGCAGACATACTTCTGAAGCGTATTGATTACTTTATTTGTACGGACAATGAACATGGATTTGTCTATATAAATTTCAGAATTCAGCACTTCCGCAAATTTCTCATTTGATGGATTCAATATCATTCCCATATGCCCCTATCCTCCCGATTGATCTTTGATACCTGCTTCCTACACGGTTACAGACAAACATACATTCTGTATCAGCTTCGTTGTTTGTGTTTTTCTTACATCACGCAAAAGTTTGCCAAATAATCAATGTGATTCCTGACAATTCTGCACTTTCGCCCTGTCAGGACTATATATTTGATTATAGCATACTTTTCCTTCATTTTCTCCTTTTCAATCAATAGTTCTATCTGTTTCCATTCCCACCAGAAACCTGCTTTTGGTCATGATATTGTTTTCCAATGGGTCCGCAAAGAAATGCCTCAAACAATATCATAGATATCATGCATACAAAAGCACATACATATGTTATGTATGAAACCGGCGCAAGATTTAATTTCAGCAAAACCGCCAGCAATTCAATGACAAATAAGGCAATCAATGTGCAAATCTTCATTCTCCCTTTGAAAGGTGTTTTCTGATCAGTCACATCCTTTCCATACTGATCTAACACAATCCCCAAACCGAGTGCTCTCAACATCATACATGTAATGGACACATGTTCCATACAATATACAAATAACTGCCCCAAACTCAAAATCATATAAAGAACTGCTATCCCATATACAAACAACAATTTACTCTCACTTTTCGCACTGTGTGCCATCTCAGTTTTCTCCACTCCTGGTGTTTCTCTCTGATTGACAATCATCAAACATTTTGACAGCACAAAATTCATTACAATATCAAGAATCAGCAGCACACACTCCAACACACCAAGTACCACATGGGTATTGTTTTGTGATACGAAATGGAATCCCACCAGACCTGCATACATCAATCCTTTGATCAACAATCCAAAAAGCAAAAGGTGCTTTTCATTTTTCCTCAGCTTTTTCTCAATGTGATGCTCATCCGGTAATATATTCCACACAAAAATCCAATAAAGCACCGCCAATACTACAATCGCAACACATTCCAACAGAGCAGTGTACATATCCTGCTGTTTTGCCCAAACATTGTATGCCACTGCAAGCATGACCACCACATCGAATATCAAAAAAATTCTACAGAACTTTTTGATCACTTGATGACCAAGCACTGTCGCACCTTCTTTCCTGTCTATTCTGCAAAAAACCTGATGATTCTGCACTTTCACGCTGCTTCCTGCCAAATAATCAAGGGGATTCTTGATTATTTGGCATCTTTGCTTTCCCTTATTTCAGCTTAACAGACCTTAACTTTGCCTTTTCTTAAATAAATGATAGGAAAGCAGAAGGATTCCAGCCGCAACATAACCTATACCTGCAATAACCATATGGATCGGATTGCCGCTGAATTGGTACCATATCGTCAGCAAACCTGCAATCAACATGACGATCGCAGTAGTCAACAACAGTATTTTACTTGTTTTCATTTCAAGCTCCTCTCAATTTCCACTTCTTTTAGGCAATTGCGCAACTCTTTGAATAGATAAGAAAACAGCCTGTGCATCAGAATTTTTTCACTAAAAAAACTTTGTGGAAAGCCGGTACTTTATTTTTTGAGCGTTAAGCGACAAAAAATATTAGTACCGCTGCTTGGAACCGAAGCGAGAGCGTGTTTTTTTAGTAAAAATTTTGATGAAGAGCGTTCGGTATCATAGTTTCGCAATTGCCTATCCACTTCTTTGTACTATTTTCAGGATTCCTTTTCCATTCCTGACACAATTTCATCTACGCCTTTTTGTGCTTGTCTCACCATGGACTGCAAGTAATCATAATCACATTCATAAAACTTATCAAATCCCAAATATTGATCCCCGTGATATAGTTCAAAATACAGAATTCGATCATCTGAGGAGAATGTTCTTTCTTGAAATACATGCAGCTTTGTGATCAATGTATATTGGTATCGTACATTCCCGCAGCAAAATGCATCCGGGGAAAACAGGATGATGAAATCAATGACATACGCTTTGATAACAGTGGTCATAATCAGCACTGCAAGCAGAGCAATCTGTAGTGCATTTCGATCGATCACTCCCTGCATATATAATGCAAGGGCGCCAACCGGTACCATCAAAAAAACATGCAGCAAGGGCATGCCATATCTTTCCAGAATCATAAACTGTCTTTTGGAAGCCTCCGATACCAAAACAAAGCGATTTTGTTTCACACGACGCAATATGTGGTAGGATTGCAAATTAAAATAAATCATGGAAGCAAACACCAAAAGACACGCTACTATACAATACACCAGTCTGGATTTGGAAAAGACGATCGTCCACACAGCGATGATCCCTAACAATATGGATACAATCATTTCCACATTTTGACTTGGATAATAATTTTTTTTGGAATGATACAGAAATTTCGTAATATGATGCATAATTTCCACTTTCCTCTTCTCCAACACATCAAGCAAGAATTCTTGTCTATTCTGCAAAAATCTTGATTATTCTGCACTTTCATGCTGATTTTTGCCAAATAATCAATGTGATTCCTGATTATTCTGCACCCTTGCTCTATCAGGACAAGGCATTTAACTTCCCTTCATAATATTTCGGCGCATTCACGATAAGTTCCTCGCCATGATCTGTCACAGTGATATCACCGGCTAACCATGCACGATATGGATTGGCAAATGTGTATCGTGCCACATTGCCCTCCTGAACCTTCACCCGCTTTTGATTGTCATGATTTAATATCAGAAAATCAATCTGTTCCGGTATGTCAGAGGATGACTTGCGTACTTTCATATCCACCGTTTCTGCCATCTTCGATGTGATAAACGCCATAGGAAATACATATACGCAAATGGCCAATGTCAAACAAACGATCATTCCAATATGCCACAAAGTTTTGTCCATGTATAGCAATCCCATTCCAATCGCCCATACAATCAAACCAATTCCCCCAAAATGGATCAAATACCGTTCCACTGTCTTCATCATCAATCTCTCCTTTCGACGCT
This sequence comes from uncultured Eubacteriales bacterium, assembly GCA_900321525.1. GTDB lineage: Bacteria > Bacillota > Clostridia > Lachnospirales > Lachnospiraceae > UBA2942. The sequence goes on along the minus strand of ONWL01000052.1, from coordinate 10,615 downwards.
CTGTTTCTCCTTTTGGTAACGCAACCATAGTGATAACAAAAATGCTGCCAGTCCTGCGTCCACAAAATAATCCTTTAGATCATAACAAATCAGTTTATAAAAATAAATATAGTCCAGAGTCGCATTTCTCAGTAATGTATCAAACAGATTGGATAACTGAGCCGCAACCAGCAACAGAAACGCAATCCTCGCTTCTTTCGTCTTGACTTTGGAATAGAAACACAGAAGCACCGCAAACGTACATACTTTAAAAAGAATCACAAATATTCTTTCTAACTGGATATGAAAATAATTGAACAACCCGGTCTGATTCACATTGTGAACCTGCTTGATCATCACCCATTCTCCAATTACCCTGGACTCAAATCCCGTATATTGCAGCACCCCTTTTATGACCTGATCGACCACCACCAACGCAAGAATCAAACACACACTTGTCTGCAATCGCTTCAGGTCATACCTTGCACCAAACAGTTCTATTCCACGATAAATCAGGATCGTCACGGCAACATTGACCAGAATATACAGCAAGTAACTGATCACTCTGTCAAACCCATCTATGTATTGTATGCAGGCAAAAACCTGTATGAACGGTATCAATAAAAATACCAGATCTTCTTTTTTCATGATTCGTGACATTTTTTAATCCTTTTCCTCATTCCACCTTATCATCTAATGGAAACATTTTTATTACCGAACTCGGAATCTCCTTACCAAGTTCTTCAGCCAACCTGAAATAGTTTCCTGCCAGCTGCGTATCATATTTCATAGCCGAATGATACAGCATATAATATCCGTAATACCGATAAATAGGATCTTCCGATGTGATCAGGGATGTGCATTCATTTTCATGAAAAATCGCTTTCTCACCGTCAATGACCCCTTTCTCAACTATATTCATGATCTCAGATTCTTCTCTTGCGCTCGTGCCGCCTTCCTTGATTCTTTTGAAACGCTTGCCGTCATTGTAGAAAAAACCAGTTCTAAAAGGCAAAGGGATCGCATTGACCAATCCGATTGCAAGAGATACCAGTCCAAACATAAGCAAGAAAAGGTTTCTTGCACACATAGCACCTGTCATCAACAGAATCCCTGATACCACAGAAAATACCGGACCACCGATCAGAATTTTTGCCCAAATATGAAGATTATTAGAGCTATGTCCAACTGGTACCGTGGCACCTATGCCAAACCAGTTCATAATATTTTTTTCAAAACCTACCTTAACTTTCTCATGAACATCGTTTCTGTATATCTTAAGTGGCCCTACTGTAAGCAATATAAATTTCCAGCCATTTGCAATACCGACCATAACATGTCCCAGTTCATGGATATAAAGGGATACTATCGTACCTATCATCCAACCACACAGCATTCTGAAAAGTATACTTACCATAAATATGCCTCATTTTTTATATGTATCATCCACGTTTTATTCTCTCATCTACTGATTATTTTTCATTTTGTGATTTGTTGTATCTGTATTCGTTTACCAACCAGGAAACTATAGGAGCCAGCAATGAAATCCCAACATACACCCATGCGGTCATACTATAATTCATGTTTTTACTTACAAGAAGATTGATTCCACAAATAAAAAACATCATGATTCCCATCGTTATCGCTTTACGAAACACATATTGCTTCTTTCCCTGTTCTCTGATTTTTTCCCATTCATTCATCTTGTACATTGCTTTATTGTCAAATCTCCCTTCAATTATGATTGTTCTTCTTGCACTCTTTCAAAAGCATGTGTGTGATTATACCACACTTTCCTTAACTTCAGCTTGAATAAACCTTAACATTACCTTAATTTTCATAAATTGCATCCTTATGTTTCCCTATCCCCAAAAGTTACTTCCGATACAGGTACTGAACAAAATACAGAACAGGATGTGTTTCATGGTGACCTGATATAATGTAAAGTGCAGATCCGGATAAACCGAACGGATCACCTGATTGATCACACTTCCAAAAAAGGTAGATCCCAGGACACCGATGATTCCTGCAAGAAATCCTACGATCCCACCTTCCGTCAGGAAAATTTTCTTGATGCTTTTTGCAGACATGCCAATCGCCCGTAAGATGCCGATCTCCCGAATCCGTTCTGTCACGCCCATATAAGTGACAAGGGCAATCATAATCCCGGATACGATCAACGAAATCCCTGCAATCAACATAATGACAGCAACGATCAGATCTACTACCATTCCAATACTGCCCAAAGCTTCTGTATCAATACTCGCCTCCAAGCCCATCTCATTCAGCATATCTTTGACCGCTGCCCCATCGGTATCTTTTCCAACCGTTACACAGTATACGCTTGATTGGTAACTGGGATCCTGTAAAGATTCTCCCACAACCTCTTCCGCAAGAAGATAGGGCACATGGATGATATCCGTCACACCCAGGAAAGCCTTGCCTGCAATCCCCACAATCTTCACGGTTCTGGTGGCAACAGTAGAAAGGGTGGTCTGGGAATCTGCCAGAAATCCCATCTCCACTTCCTGATTTAAAATGGACTGCACATCTTCTCCCTCTGCCAGTTTCTCTGCCATAGTCAGAGTGATGATGGCTTCCGCACTGTCATCCCCCGAAGGAACTGTGCCATACAGCAATCGGTCTTCCCAATAGTCCTTCGCATGTTCCAACGGACCGATGGCATTCACAAGTCCACTGCTTACACGATCCTGATACTGACAAAGGACGGAAGGGGTATTATTCTCATATACATCCAGTATTCTGTCATCCTCCAAAAGCTGCGCCTTCCGGGTTTCATCCAGTTTCACATCCGTTTCCACCACATCTACGATCTGCCTGTTCACAATCGTATCGAACTCTTCCATCAGCCGGCTCTTTGCACCGGAACCGATTCCACAGACCAGAAGCACCCCTGCAATCCCGATCGACGTTCCAATAGAAGTCAGCAGGGTTCGCTTCTTTTTGGTGCACATATTTTTTAGTGCTATGGCAAACTCAGTCAATGGCAGAGATTTCTTTTCTGCACTTTCCTTCGTGACAGATTCCTTTTTCTCCAGAAGCTGCTCATCTGATACAATTTTGCCATCCAGCATTTCAATCTTTCTGCCTGCCTGATTGGCCAGTTTTTCATCATGTGTCACCATGATAATGGTCACATGCTCCTTTTCATTCAAAGACTGCAATAACGCCATGGTTTCCTGAGAAACAGCAGAATCCATAGCTCCGGTAGGCTCATCTGCCAGCAGAATATTCGGGTCATTGGCAAGAGCTCTGGCAATGGCAACTCTTTGTTTCTGTCCGCCGGACAGCTGGGAAGGCAGATGCTTTGTACGTTCTCCTAAGCCCACCTTCTTCAACAATTCATACGCTTTCCTGCGTCTTTGTTTTTTGCCCATGCCATTGGCCTGAAGCACCAGTTCCACATTTTGCTGGGCTGTCATGAATTCAATCAGGTTAAAATTCTGAAAAATATACCCCACCTTGCATTTGCGCCAGGCAGACCATTGTTTGTCTTTGTTCTTCTCAATATGTACACCATTGAATTCGATGCTTCCCCCACTGACCGTATCCATACCGGAAATCAAGTTGAGCAGCGTGGTCTTTCCACAGCCCGATGGACCTACGATTGCAATAAACTCCCCCTGTTCTATCGACAGATTGATGTCCTTTAAAATCGGAATTTTTTCCTTTCCCAAATAGTAATCTTTGGAAACATTTGTAAGTGTCAGCATACGTTCCTCCTTTCATAAATACTCATCATTTCCGTCTAAACATTATACGCTTTAAAATCCACTTCTGCAATGCATTTTTGATAGATAAGGCTTAGCATTTGCTGAAACATTGCAAAACTCTTTTTCTTCCCCTACGTCCCTTTACAAGTTTTTTGCTTTTTTCTTTTTTTGCAATAAAAGGCTTTTTTCGCCCTAAGTGTTCTTTTCCTTTTTTCAAGTTTTTTCTAATGGCAAACTTTCCTAAGTACATAAAAAAGAGTCATTGCTCCATATATGATTGACTCATCTATTTTCGCAATAATTCCTCAAAAAGATATTATGTAATTTATTTTTGGTATTTTAATTCTATTTATAAATATATATAGTATCTGTAAATGACTGAAAAGCTAATGATGCCCACTGTGTAATCAAACTAGAATACATAGTGTAGGTACCTCTTGCATAAGATGTATATTTTTTTGTTTCTCCTAATGTGCAAGCATTTGGCCAATGTGTATAGGTACCAGACCAATAAACATCTTTACAAGAAGGATCAAATACAGCAGACAATGTGATATATTGACAGCAAGAATGCGCTCTACAGCTATACCAAGCCGTTCTATTGATCAAAGTGGATGAACTCCCAGGCCTTATTTATTCAGGCTTTGTTTGGAAATATCAGCTGGGAAAGTTGAGTTACACAATATCTTTTTTGCCTTAATTTCTAATAATATTTTCTACTTTCAATTTATTGATATAAAAAATACTCGCCATAGACGGTACCGCCACAAACATAATGGAAAAAATAACGATATACATCATCATTCTTATACTGATCATTTTATATGTCCCAAATAACATAAAACTCATACTTACAGTCACAATACTTGAGCACGCCAATGAAAGAGTTAATATCTTGCATGACTGTATAAAAGACTCTGTTAATGTGATACCCCTCAGTTTATGATGCTCTATCCCATGTGACTTTAAAATCGCATACTCCCTTTTTCTATTCATTGTCGTACTGATAAAGATTGCACACATAAGAATAAAAATAACACATAAAATAATTTCTAAAATGATATTAGTCGCTTCTTTTAAATTCTTCATCAAGTTTTCTAACGATTCTGTATCTTGATACGCATATCTTGTAACCATATAAGGAGTTGTGTTTTCAATTTTGCCCTTTATAGTATTGACATTTTTATACGATTCCGTATATACAACCAATGCACTTGGCCGCCATTCTAATAATTTCTCTTTATTATAGTCTGAATACGCATCCTTACTATGAAAGCTACTCATAGTTTTTTTCATAACATCATATGGCATATATATGACACTATTCCCATTAATTGTATACCCATTCGTTACATTATGATCTAAGATTCCATTTACTTTAACACGCACTGTGCAGAATTCCACAATGTCTAAATCATTTTCTTCTGCATCAATTTCATCAATTAATTTATATACCGGTATGCCTATGTTATATATTAATTCAACATGATTGAATGATTTTTCCAGAAGTCCTAACTCTTCTGCAATATCATATGAAAGATACACACCATCCTCATAATTTCCATATTGCACAACTAATTGTTTATCATATTGTTGCTCCTGAAAATATGGTAATGTTACATAATAATCTCTTTCTGTATTTTCTAACGAATATAAAACCGAAAATCTTTCCTCATCTGCCTCAACATGAATACTATTCTCTATACATATATCATGATTATTAAGAGCAAAACTTCTCCATTCCATCATTTCATATACGCACTCCACACCTGCCATTTCTGATATTCGTTGTATCATATCATCTGTGATCATTAAATTTCCATCTGAATCTAAAACAGATTGATCTGTAGAAGTGCTTTGATTCACAGCATAGATTTCCCTATCCGATATCCTATGAATCAATTGCTCCTGTGTTTGCAGCAAATAATCCATAATATTATTTGTCACAGCAAAACCAGAAATAGCGAGCGAACAAAAAATTGTCAGTAATGCGCGAAGAACTTTTCCTTTTTTCTTAGAATTCCACGCATACCATATGATATTAGACCATTTTATGTTATCTTTAATCTGATAACCTTCACTACTTCCTGATGATTCACTATTTCTTTCTTTTTTTACACACATCAACCTTTTATTTTCTATTCTATAAACAACATCTGCAATTCCAATCAATTCGGGACTATGCGTTGAAACAACAATTGTATACCCACTATTTCTCAATTTCTTAAAAATATTTACTATTTTTTTTGCATTTTCTTCATCAAGGGAGGCTGTTGGTTCATCAGCAATAATATATTTCGTTCTTTTAGCCAATATCATTGCCAATGATGCTCTTTGTCGTTCTCCTCCAGATAATTTTGGTGGATAAAAATTTAATATTTTTTCTGTAAGTTCCACATTACCCAACAATTGTATCATTTCTTTTTCCGTCAGACAATTTCCCGCCATTTGTGATGCCAACTGGAGATTCTCTGCCACAGTTAAACTTTCTATCAAACTTCCATCCTGGAATAAAAATCCAAATAGATTCTGTTTCATTTCTGATACGAATTTTTTATCAGATAAATTAACCCTTTCATTGTCAAAATAGTACTCATAATCTTGTGCCGTGGAAATCATGCCAATACGATATAATATAGATGTTTTTCCTGAACCACTTTTTCCTGAAATTACTGTAATGGAACAATCCGGTATCACTAATTCGCCATTGTTTACAATTGTTTCATTGTATTTAATTGTCATGTTTTTTAAATAAATCATTTTTACCCTTTCTACACATCCTGTTGGATTATATAAATTGTTGTTCTTTTCCTATATATTTTTAGTGGCAATATTCTTTTCGATGAAAACCAACTAAATTATTATAAATTCATTTAAAGTAATACTAAGATGCAACTTTCCTTTATTTTCAAAAAGAAAAAACATATTATAAACATAACACTACAATTAAAAACATTACACCAAAAGCCACTGCGCCAAACGCCAAATTTGTTCAATATCCATGTGCCATGACCTCCTGCTGCCATCCATCGCAAAAGGATCTGCACTGTATCTGCTTTTTCGAAAACGAAAACACCTACTATGTCCTGCATACTATAATCTCTGTCTTTGCACAATATACTCCATAATTGCTTCACAAAATGCCTTGTATTTTCCACGGCTGATCAATATCCGTTCTCCAGAGTCTAATTTGGCATCTGTACGCCGATGAGAACTGACATGCTCCAAATTCACCAAAAAAGATTTATGACACCTGAAAAAAACGTCTCCTGAAAGTCGTTCTTCCATGGTCGAAAGTGTTTCATTATTTACAAGTACATTTTGCCCATCCGAAAAATGCAGGATACTTTTTTTCCCACATCCTTCTATGTACGCAATACGGCTTTCCCTGATCAAAAAAGTTTCTTTCTCTACACAAATCAATAAAATAGTGTCTTTTTTCACAGCATCCATCCAGGCTTCCAGCATTTCTTTTAATTCCTCTTTTTTCAATGGTTTGACCAGGAAACGAAATGTATCCACCTGGAAACTCTTGTATACAACCTGTTCATAACCTGACAAAAAAATGACCTTTGTGTCTTTTTGGAATGTCCTGAATTCTCTTATGATATCAATCCCGTTTTGCCCCTTTCCCTCAAAATCATAATCCATCATAACCAGGTCATGTACATTTCCTTTTCGTTCATCTTCCAAAAAAAGCTCTCCTGTCTCGTACCCATCTATCTGCATCTCTATATTTTGATCAAAAGAACAGTCCAACAGCTTCTTTTTTGTATCCTCTCTGATCCATGATGCGTCATCACATACTGCAATCTTCACCATAACCCCCCTCCTGCTTATTTACATTTACAAGACCGCTTTTTATAAATGCTCATAATTTCCTTTTAAGCATTATACGCCTTAAATCCTCTCTTTGCAATACATTTTCACGATGTAGATAGGAGAAAGAAAACATTACTGTGTTCTGTTTTCTTTCTCCTATCTACAGACAATGGGGAACTGCTTTTTCTAATCTCCAAACCGCCTGTGCAGACGAATCGCATAAATTCACCATTCATTGGAACGCTGCAAAAAACCTTCTTTCCCCACATATTTTTACAAGCTTGATCCTACCACCTTTTTTTGCTTTTTTCTCTTTTTGCAATAAAAGGCGTTTTTTTCGCCTTAAGTGTTTCTTTTCCTTTCCATATCTCCCACTTTAAATTGCAAGGAAATCCCACTTTTCCAAAAATTTCAGCGAATTTTTATTGATTTTATTGAATTCCTAGTATAATATGGTAGATGGAAACTGTAATACCCTTTGTCTGGCAGGGATTCAGATCAGTGGTGAACATTCAGCAGGGTTCCCCGATGGATTTTGACAGGCAAACACTATCAAAGAAAAGAGGTTAAGCATAACATGGCAAAAATTGATTTGAGCAAGTATGGCATTACCGGAACCACAGAAATCGTGTACAACCCTTCTTATGAGCAGCTCTTCGAAGAAGAGACCAAGCCGGAACTGGAAGGTTATGAAAAAGGACAGGTCAGCGAACTTGGTGCAGTAAACGTAATGACCGGTATTTATACAGGTCGTTCCCCTAAGGATAAGTTCATCGTAGTAGATGAGAACTCCAAGGACACAGTATGGTGGACTTCTGATGAGTACAAGAACGACAACCATCCAATGACCCAGGAAGCTTGGGCTGCTGTAAAGGAAATCGCAAAGAACGAGCTGTCCAACAAGAGACTGTTCGTTGTAGATGCATTCTGCGGTGCCAACAAGGATACTCGTATGGCAATCCGTTTCATCGTTGAGGTTGCTTGGCAGGCTCATTTTGTAAAGAACATGTTCATCGTTCCGACTGATGAGGAGTTAGAGAACTTCGAGCCAGACTTCGTAGTATACAACGCTTCCAAGGCAAAGGTTGAGAACTACAAGGAGTTAGGTCTGAACTCTGAGACTTGTGTGGCATTCAACATCACAAGCCGTGAGCAGGTTATCATCAACACATGGTACGGCGGTGAGATGAAGAAGGGTATGTTCTCCATGATGAACTACTACCTGCCACTGAATGGTATGGCTTCCATGCACTGCTCCGCAAACACCGATATGAACGGTGAGAACACTGCAATCTTCTTCGGTCTGTCCGGTACAGGTAAGACCACTCTGTCTACCGACCCGAAGCGTCTTCTGATCGGTGATGATGAGCACGGCTGGGATGACAACGGCGTATTCAACTTCGAGGGCGGATGCTATGCAAAGGTCATCAACCTGGACAAGGATTCTGAGCCGGATATCTACAATGCAATCAAGCGCAACGCTCTGTTAGAGAACGTAACCTTAGATGCAGATGGCAAGATTGATTTCGATGATAAGAGCGTCACCGAGAATACTCGTGTATCTTACCCGATCAACCACATCCAGAACATCGTTCGCCCGGTTTCTTCCGCACCTGCAGCAAAGAACGTGATCTTCCTGTCCGCAGATGCATTTGGCGTACTGCCTCCAGTATCTATCCTGACTCCAGAGCAGACACAGTACTACTTCCTTTCTGGTTTCACAGCGAAGTTAGCTGGTACAGAGCGCGGTATCACCGAGCCAACTCCTACTTTCTCCGCTTGCTTCGGTCAGGCATTCTTAGAGTTACATCCAACCAAGTATGCTGAGGAGTTAGTAAAGAAGATGGAGCAGAGCGGTGCAAAGGCATATCTGGTCAATACCGGATGGAACGGCACTGGCAAGCGTATCTCCATTAAGGATACCCGTGGTATCATCGATGCCATCCTGAATGGTGACATCCTGAATGCACCTACCAAGAAGATCCCATACTTCAACTTCGAAGTACCAACCGAACTTCCAGGTGTTGATCCAGCCATCTTAGATCCTCGCGACACTTACGCTGACGCTGCTCAGTGGGAAGAGAAGGCAAAGGATCTGGCTGCAAGATTCACCAAGAACTTTGCAAAGTACGAAGGCAATGCTGCTGGTAAGGCTCTGGTTGCTGCAGGTAAGGGTATCTGAACGGTCAGATCATGACCGGACAGATACCCTTTTTGTGTGATCGACATATCCCTCCACCAAAACATCCTTTGGATGTTTCACCGGATTTGTTGAAAAGTACCTCCATCAAGATATACAAACACCCGAAGAATCACTTGGATCCTCCGGGTGTACGAACTCTGATTTTGTTTATGTACCATGAATCAACTGATTCACATGATTCCCCTGAAGCTTACTCTGCCACTACAGCCTGAGCTGCATCTACTGCTTCTGATGCATCTTCGATGATATCCTCTGCGCTCTTCACACAGAAGGAACATGGATTGGTACGGTTTGCCTCTAATGCCTCTTCCAGTGTACCGCTGTAGATATTGCCCTTGTCAGAATGGCGCAGCGCCTGGCATTCCAGACTGAAATGATAGCAGCGGCCATACTTGGTCCAGTATGCATCCCCTGTGTATCCTTCCTCGTCTGCTTCCTCGATGATGGCATCTACCTCATCCTGTGTCACCGGATGATAATCGGCGGAACCAGCTGCTGCCGCTAAGAATACCACAGCCAATACAGCTGCTACAATTCTCTTGGTCTTCTCCTCGATCTGGTCATTCTTGATGATCATGACGATGGCCAATGGTGCCATGATGATACCTGCCATGATGATACCCAACTGATTCCATAACAACTGTACGATCTTGTTATGAGACTTGGTAGGATGGATGTGATTGGCTTTCTTCCATAACAGTGCTGCGATCACACACAACACGCCTGCTACAATGATATCCACCACACACTCTACCACACAGTTTAAGAACAGCATTCTACATGCGCCAAATGGCAGGTTCAGATTGCCGATCTGTGGCAGATACATTGCTGCTGCTGCCAGAATCCACAGAACAAATGCCAGCACACGCAGCAGGAC
>ONWL01000020.1 GCA_900321525.1 uncultured Eubacteriales bacterium | reverse complement strand
GAAGGACTGTAATGGGTCAGCCACATTTCCTTTGGATCTGCTTCCTTCGCCAGCTGCGCCGCCTCATAAAATGTCATGTGTTTGTACTCTTTCGCTTTGGCCTCTTTTCCCGGTTCTCCGTACATCCCCTCACAGATAAACAAATCTGCATCCTTTGCTTTTTGTGCAATGACAGGAACCGGTCTGGTATCGGTGGTATAGGTCACCTTCAGTCCCTTTCGTTCTGGTCCCAACACCATATCTGGTGTATAGACCTTTCCTTCCCACTCTATGGTTTCCCCTTTTTGCAATGGATTCCAAAGTTTCAGCGGAATGTCCTGTTTCTTGGCTCTCTGGGCCGAAAATTTTCCAATCCGGGGAATGGAAATGACATAGCCATAACAGGTCACATTGTGTTTCACCCGAAACGCCTCAATATGATATCCATATAAATCAAACGACTGCTCTGGTTCCGTAACTTCTAAAAACCGAAGAGAAAATGGCAATTCCGGTGCAATGGTACGCAGTGCCCCCACCACCCGTTCTAGTCCCTTCGGACCAATCAAAGTCAAAGGCTCTGTTCGTTCTGCATTTCCCATGGTCAACAATAGTCCTGGCAGCCCGCTGATATGATCTGCATGATAATGGGTAAAACAGATCACATCAATGGGCTTAAAGCTCCATCCTTTTTCTTTGATGGCAACCTGCGTGCCTTCTCCGCAGTCAATGAGCAGACTGCTGCCATTATAACGTGCCATCATGGAAGTCAGCCACCGATAGGGCAGGGGCATCATTCCTCCTGTTCCAAGCAGGCAAATATCTAACATACACTTTCTCCATTCTTTACCATTCTGTGGTTTCCTCTTCCAACACGGGATGCAAAAATCCGGCTGTCATCCGGTCATAGCAATCCTCGCACAGGCAAAACCGCTGGCGCAGTCCGTCCTTTCCTTTGGAAAAATACCCCCACTGTTTTTCCACCGCCAGATACTCCTCTGACTGTGGACTCTCTGCATGAATTTCTCTGCCGCAGCAATTACAGACAGGATTCGGAGTAACTGCAAGCTGCATCAGACAGGCATCTTCCTTTGGTCTGTCATAGAAATTTTTCCGCAGTCCTATGTTCTGAAATCCCAGCTGTGCATACAACGCCTTTGCCGGTTCATTGCTGATACGCACTTCCAGATGAATGACCCGGATTCCCCGGCCTCTTGCCAATTCGATCATGTACTGCAACAATGCCCTACCGATCCCTCTTCGCCGGTAAGGGCTGTCCACTGCCACATTGGTCACGTCTCCTTCATCCAACACCGCATACAATCCCATATATCCTGCAATCTCACCCTGCTCTTCTGCCACCAGAAAGATGGTGTGACCGCTTTCCATACTTTCTTTCAGGGATGTTTCACTCCAGGGCATGGAAAAACATGCCTGTTCCAATGCTGCGACCGAAGGAATATCCCGTTCTTCCATGAAACGAATCTCCATCTGTGCCTCCCTTACTGTCTGTCTTTCATCCGTTCTGCACCGGACTGGCGCAGATACTCCGGTCTGTGGTCTGCTGCGCTTTCGTACCGTCCGGCTTCATAATATACCTGTCCCAATGCCGCTACTGCACCGGCACGCTGTCTTGCCATAAACGACGGTGCAAACTGTACTTCCACTGTTGCCAGTTCCCGGATACGCTCTGCATAAGGGGGCACTCCATCTCCTAAAAACAGTACTGTCCTGCCCATTTCATTCACCTTCTCCAACAACTCTTCGATTGCCATAGGCGTCTGGTCCATGATGGTGACAAATGTACCATCTTCTGCAAATTCATACAATCCTGTGTACACCTGACTTCTTCTGGCATCCATAATGGGACAGATCAGATACCGGCTGCCGTAACACTGGTATGCCATGGCACCCACCGTAGGAACAGAAATCAAAGGCTTTTTCAGTGCCAGTCCCAGTCCTTTGGCAGTGGCTGAACCAATCCGCAGTCCGGTAAAGGAACCAGGACCTGCTGAAATGGCGATGGCATCAATCTGTGCCGGTATTGTCCCTGTCATCCCACAGATCTCATCGATCATAGGCAGCAGGGTCTGGGAATGGGTCTTCTTGTAATCTATGGTATATTCTGCCAGCTGTTTTCCATCCTGTAACAATGCCACACTGGCGGTGAGAGATGCACTCTCAATTCCTAAAATCAGCATATTCCGTCCTCTCCTTCTATCGTAATCCGGCGGTATTCAAATCCTTTTTCCGTATCTTTCTCAATGGTGATCTGTATGGCCTCCGACGGAATCAATTCTTCGATCAGTTCTGCCCATTCCACCAGACTGACCCCTTCCCCATAGAAATAGTCTTCATATCCGATCTCATCCATCTCCTCTACATCTCCAATTCGATACACATCAAAATGATAAAGAGGCAGACGTCCTTCCTCATAAACCTGTACAATCGTAAAGGTAGGACTGTTCACCGGTTCGGTAATGCCCAGTCCCTCTGCAAATCCCTGTGTGAATACGGTCTTGCCAGTTCCCAGATCCCCATTCAGACAAAGAATGGTACCTGCCACCGCCTGTTGTCCCAACTGTTTCCCCAGAAGAAAAGTTTCCTCCGGAGAGGTGGTTTCATATATTTTCTTCATTGCTTCTTCTCCGTGTTTCCTGTCTGTTCTCATGTTCCGTTGCCCCGGCTCTCCTTCCGTAAAGCAAAGGGCAGAAACCGTCTCCAGTCTCTGCCCTTATCTGTTCTGTTTGTACGCTGTGCCAACCCCCTGCCGGTGCAACTGATACGGGCTATTGTCCATTATAAACAACCTTGCCCGAAAAAACAATAAAAAAGAATTCTGTGTGCAATACTTTTCATGTACCAGGAATTTTCTATTACATGAAAAGTTATAATTAAAACCGCTTGATCACACGGCCAATCCGTTTGTACAGCAAGAATGTCAAAATACTCGTCAGCACGCCTTTGATCAGATTAAACGGCACCACTGCCAGCACTGCAAAGGACCATACATCTGTAATGGAAGCCCGCACTGCAGCCCCTGCCGCAATGATGGGTTCCATGCCGCCAAAGAAATTCTCCGCATACCAGGGCAGCAGTACCAGCGCATTCAATGCACAGCCTGCCAGTGCCATCACCACAGTACCCACTGCCATACCCAGGATGGCCGTCTGCTTGGTTTTCTTGTGCTGATAAATGAGACCTGCCGGAACAAGCAGGGCACAGCCGATCAGGAAATTGGCCAGATCACCGATATAAGCCGTATTGGTCCCCTTAAACAACAGTTTCAAGAGAATCTTGATTAGTTCAATGAACACACCTGCCACCGGACCCATCGTAAAGGTACCGATCAACACCGGCACTTCGCTGAAATCCAGCTTATAGAATTCCGGTGCAATGAACGGCAACGGAAACTCAAAATACATGAGAATAAATGCCATGGCACCAAACATTGCCGTCAGCACCAGCTTTTTGATCGGGAAATTCGATTGACTCATAAAAACACCTCTTTCCGCAAAAGGCTTCTTCGTCTGATACTGTGCCAGGCACAGTTGCGTATGCAGCTTTTTCTCTTTTGCGCCAGGTCACATCCCGTGCAAAGCACTTTTTGGGTGACAGAATCTTTCTGTTACCGAATCGGATTTTCCTATTACACAAAAGAAAACCCCTGTACATCACAAGTACAGGGGCATCGTATCAGCACCAAAAGACCAACCTTTGGTCTGCCTATGTCAAATGACACAGCAATCCAAAAATCGCCTTTGATGATTCTTCTCTCATCCAGACTATACTGTCGGTTTTGGAATCACACCAAATCCACCGCCTAAGCGGGTCACGGACTATACCGTCGGTAGGGACTTCCACCCTGCCCCGAAGAACCTTCTACTCTATTTGATTTATTTTGTATCCTTGCAGATACAGTATTACTATAGTCTCTTTTTTCCATTCTGTCAACTGCCATATTTTGATTTCAAACCGTTCCATAAAAAGATACAGTTTTCACTCCGTCTCTGATTTTCCGGGATATAGCCATTTTTTCCTGATTTTCTTCTGTTTTGCAGGAAGACACATATTTTTCAGATTTGGAGCAGAGAAATCTCTTGCCTATTGTTTCTGTTTTATGATAGACTGAAAGCAATCTGTATCAGGCAGATTGTGTATTTTTATGCCACGATATTTCTTTGAGATTGGAGATTTTGATACATGAGTGATTTGATTTATGGACCAGATGGCAAGCCCATCCCCGGTCAAAAAACAGAACCGGAGCAAAAATCCAGTGCTCCTTTCAGTCCGGATTCTTCCGAAAAGAAGATTCCATATGGCGTTGGAAAGAAGTCCCTGACTTCCATTCCTTCTCCAGATCCTTCCGGCTATACTCCAAAGGAACGTACTCTGATGGACATCATTGCTTTTTGCTGCGGTCTGGTGGGCATCTTTATGATCGGCACTTCCGGCTACTGGGGACTGGCACTGATGTTTGGCGCGGGACTGGCAGCTGTAATTTTTGCCATTTTGACCAAACACAACAATGGCTACCGTTCCAAGTTAGGCACTGTCGGGCTGGTACTGGGTATCATCAGTGTCATCGTATCTCTGCTGACCATCTTTTCTATGATGTATTTCCTGACTCACCAAACTGAAATGAAGGATGCCATGGAACTGTACCAGCAGATGTATGAACAGATGACCGGACAGCTCTTCCCCACACAGGCATTAGAAGAATTGTTCCAGTAACGCAAAGCCCCACAGAACTGTTTCGGTTCTGTGGGGCTTGATTGTTATTTTAAATGAAATACTTTTTGTATGGCTTCTAAAGCCTTTTCTGCGTCTCTGACATCCAGTAACACTGTGATGCGGATTTCTGATGTACTAATAGCTTTAATGTTTACCCCGGCAGCAAATAAGGCTTCAAACAGCGTGGCAGGAACGCTGGGATTCCCTGCAATGCCGTGTCCAACCAGTGTGACTTTTACCACACCAGTTTCATACTCTACCCGCTCTGCAGGAATCTCCCTGGAATGTGCCTGGATGATGTCCAGTGCATCCTGTAAAAAAGGTTTCCCTACTGTCAGAGAAATATCCTGCACTCCACCCTTGCTTCCAGACTGTATGATCATATCAATTTTGATCTGGTTCTGAACCAGACAATTGTAAATTCGATATACAATACCTGGTTCATCCTTTACATTGATAATGGAAATCCGCGCAATGTTTTTGTCAACCGATACGCCGCTGACAAATCCCTGTTCCATTGGCTCTCTTTCCTCCTCTGCATTTCCTCACCCTGTTTTACTCTGCAATTCGAATTCTGCTTCTCACACCAGTCAGTGCAGCCGCCTTTTCTTCCGCTTGTGCCTCACTGATGACTTCTGTAATCACGCCAAACTCATCCCGCAGCTCATCCAGCTTGATGATCTGTGCCTGTGGGAACGCATCCAGAGCTGCCTGCTCCTGCGCTGCGTCCAGACGGAAAAAGAACTTCTTCTTAGACTCCTTATAGTTTGCCAAAGTGAGCTTTTCTTCACTCCAACGCTTCATGGAAGTGCGGGAAATATTTCTTACTTCCTCTACTACATCTGCTACCACTGCGCTGGCCGTTGGCAGCTTTCCTGCACCTGCACCGTAAAACATCAAATCACCTGTCACTTCGCTGCGAACCAAGATGCCGTTCATCACACCATTAACAGTGTAAAGGGGGTTCTGCTCTCCTACCAGAACCGGTGTGACCATGGCAAACACTTTTTCATCCTGTCTCTTACAGGTACCAAACAGCTTGATACTCATGCCCAGTGCATTGGCATACTTCATATCCACATCCGTGATCTTGGTGATCCCTTCTGTGTATACATCCTCATAATCCACCTGTGCCCCAAATGCCATAGAAGACAAAATGGCAATCTTACGGCAGGCATCGTAACCTTCTACGTCTGCCTCTGGATTGCGCTCTGCATAACCTAGATCCTGTGCCTGCTTCAATACAGTATCAAAATCTACCCCATCCTTTGCCATACGGGTCAGCATGTAATTGGTGGTGCCGTTCAAAATACCAGTGATCTCAGTTACCTCATCGGTGGTGATACAGTTGTTCAACGGACGAATAATCGGAATCCCGCCGCCTACGCTTGCTTCAAACATAAAATTGACAGACTTCTCCTCTGCGATCCGCAGCAATTCTGCCCCATGTGCTGCCACCAATTCCTTATTGGATGTGGCCACGGACTTACCAGCCAGCAGGCACTCCTTCACAAACTGGTATGCCGGTCTGGTACCGCCCATGGTTTCTACTACGATCTGCACCTCTGGATCCTCTACGATGGTCTTGTAATCATGTACAATCTTTTCCTCAAATGGATCTCCTGGAAACTCTCTTAAATCCAGAATATATTTTACGTTCAGTTCTTCCCCTGCTTTCTTGCCAAGCAGCTCCTGATTCTGTGTCAGCACATATGCCACACCTGATCCAATATTTCCATATCCCATAATTGCAATGTTTACCATATTCTTTTTCATTCCTCCATTCATATATCCGCCTTGCGACTTTCTCACATTGCATGAGTGGCTGCACCATACTCCATTGCCATGATCTGCATTTTATAAATGCCACTTAAGCTTCGGATGCTTTCTTCCAACAATTCCACCCGGAAGTTGCCGGGAATTTCCAAACTCAAGGTCACAGTGGCAATGCCATTCACCGGAATACTCTGATGGATGGTCAGTACATTGACCTGCAGCTGTGCAATCTTCAGCAGTACCTTGGACAGACAGCCTGGTGTATCGTCCATGTTCAGCAGGAAGGTGACAATCTTGCCGTTTGCCTTCTCGTTGAACGGAACAATATCATCCTTGTACTTATAAAATGAACTTCTGCTGATCCCCACCTGCTCGGTGGCTTCATTGACAGAAATCATCTGATCTGCTTCCAACATCCGTCTGACTTCCAATACTTTCAACAACACGTCGGGTACTGCTCGCTTTCGTATCAGATAGTATTTTTCATCATCCATTGTACGTTCCTCTCTGTGGTTGCCTGTGTTCGTCATACAAGCACAATTGTTCGCACAGGAAAGATACTATCACGTTATCCATCAAAAAGCAAGCCGCTTTTCCAATGTATGACGAAAGATACAATGGAAAAACGGCTTTTTCCTTTTATTCTTCTGTTTCACTCCATGTGCCGCCTGCCTTCTGCCATTTCAGATAGGCATTGATATAGCCGTCAATGTCTCCATCTAAAACCGCACTGGCATTGCCGCTTTCATAACCGGTCCTATGATCTTTGACCATCGTATACGGCTGCAATACATAAGAACGAATCTGACTGCCCCATGCAATGTCCTTGACTTCGCCTCGAATGTCTGAAACCTTGTCGGCATTTGCCTGCTTTTTCAACATAAACAACTTTGCCTTTAACATCTGCATGGCCTTATCCTTATTCTGGAACTGGGAACGCTCATTCTGGCACTGTACCACGATGCCGGTAGGCAAATGGGTGATACGCACCGCAGATGACGTCTTGTTGATATGCTGACCACCGGCACCACTGGAACGATAGGTATCAATACGCAGATCATCATCGTTGATCTCGATATCCAAATCTTCTTCAATCTCCGGCATAATATCGCAGGACACAAAAGAGGTCTGCCGCTTACCAGCTGCATTGAATGGAGAAATACGTACCAGACGATGTACCCCATGCTCAGACTTCAAATAGCCATAGGCATTCAATCCATTCACCTGTATGGTCACAGATTTGATCCCCGCTTCATCTCCATCCAGATAGTCTAACACCTCTACTGCATACCCCTTCTTCTCTGCCCAACGGCAGTACATACGATACAGCATGCTTGCCCAGTCACAGGATTCGGTACCACCGGCACCTGCATTCAGCCTGAGAATGGCATTGTGACTGTCGTACTCATCGGACAGCAACGTGGCGATGGTCATTTGATCCAGTGTAGAGGTAAATGCCTCTAATGTGTCTTTGATTTCCGGAATCACCTCCGGGTCATTCTCCTCGTAGCCCATTTCCAAAAGCAGCTGAATCTCTTCATACTGCTCTTCTAACTGCTCATAGGATTTCACGGTGTCTTCCAGATTTCTCAGCTCTTTCATGATTTTCTGAGATTTTTCCGGGTCATCCCAGAAGGAAGGCTCCTCCATATATCTGCTTAACTCCTGTATCCGCTGACGTTTGACAGCCAAGTTAAAGTGAATCCCTCAGTTCATATAATGGTTTTTCGTAAGTAGAGAGTGTATACTTAAACTGATCTAACTCTACCAAAATACCACACCTTCTTTCTATATTTGATACTATATGGTTTCGATACAGTCCCGCTCTGACGGAATCTTTCCGCAACGACACTGCACCGCTCCATTTCGACATACAGGATTTCTCAATCCTGTTCTACATTGTCTGCTTCATAAACAGACATCATACTACTTCAGGCGGCCACAACAATTCTTATATTTCTTGCCGCTTCCACAAGGACACAAGTCATTTGGATAAACCTTCTTTTCTGCACGTTTTTTGGGTTCTCTCACAGCAGAATCATCCTTATTGGTACCAGTGATCTTGGCTACCTGCTCACGTTCCGGTGCAGTCACCACTCTGGTATGATACAGAATCTTCACCGTATCTTCCTGAATACCGGCAATCATCTCATCAAACATATCGTATCCGGCCATCTTATATTCTACCAGCGGATCCTTCTGTCCATATGCCTGCAGACCGATACCCTGACGGAGCTGATCCATATCATCAATGTGCTGCATCCAGTGGGTATCAATACAACGAAGCAATGTGCTGCGCTCATGTTCTCTGATCATCTCTTCTTCCGGGAACTCTGCTTCCTTCTCACTGTACAGCTTCAATGCCTCTTCTTTCAGCAGCTGCTTCAGATCTTTCTGATTCATGACAGACAGATCCTGAGCCTGCAAAATCTCTGTAATCTTCAGCGGAATAACAGGTTTTAAGACAGACTGCAATTCTCCGATGTCCCATTCCTCACTGGCTGTTCCATCTAAAATACAACGGTCTACTGCACCTTCCACAATCTCCTGTACCATATTCATAATGTGGCTGCGCAGGCTCTCCCCGTCTAATACACGCTTACGCTCTGCATAAATGACCTCACGCTGCTCATTCATGACCTCATCATACTTCAACAGATTTTCACGAATTCCATAATGGTTGTTCTCCACCTTCTTCTGTGCCTTCTCAATGGCAGAAGAAAGAGACTTGTGTACGATCTCTGTGCCTTCCTCTACGCCCATAGCGTTGAAAATGGACATAAGACGCTCTGAACCAAACAGACGCATCAGATTATCTTCCAGTGACAGATAGAAGCGGGATTCACCCGGATCTCCCTGACGACCTGCACGACCACGAAGCTGGTTGTCAATACGTCTGGACTCATGACGCTCTGTACCAATGATGAACAGACCGCCTGCCTCTTTAGACTCTTCGTCCAGCTTAATATCCGTACCACGACCTGCCATATTGGTAGCGATGGTCACAGCACCATGCTGACCTGCATCTGCTACGATAGCAGCTTCCTGCTCATGATACTTGGCATTCAATACATTATGGGGAATGCCCCTCTTCTTGAGCAGCACACTCAGTTCTTCGGAAGCCTCGATGGTAATGGTACCTACTAACACCGGTTGTCCCTTTGCATGGGCTTTCTCTACCGCATCCACCACTGCATTCAACTTCTCTCTTCGGGTCTTGTATACGGCATCCTCATGGTCGATTCGCTGTACCGGACGATTGGTAGGAATCTCCACAACATCCATATAATAAATGTTTCTAAACTCCTTCTCTTCCGTCAGGGCAGTACCGGTCATACCTGCCTTCTTCTCAAACTTGTTGAAGAAATTCTGGAAGGTAATGGTAGCAAGGGTACGGCTTTCCTGACGTACATTCACGCCTTCCTTTGCCTCTACTGCCTGATGAAGGCCATCGGAGTAACGACGTCCCGGCATGATACGTCCTGTAAACTCATCTACGATCAACACCTCATCATCTTTTACTACATAATCCTTATCCCGGAACATCATATAGTTGGCACGCAGCGCCAGATTGATGTGATGCTGAATTTCCAGATTGGCTGCATCTGCCAGGTTCTCGATACCAAGTGCCTTTTCTACCTTGCGCACGCCTTCATCTGTCAAATGGACGTTCTTTTCCTTTTCATTGACGATGAAATCTCCAGTTTCCTCAAACTGCTCTCCCATAAATGCATCCATCTTGGAGAACTGTCCGGTGACCTTTTCACGAACCTCTTTATAGGTTCCACTCTCCTTGTCTTTGACAAGGGTGGTTCTCCATTCTTCACCCTTCTCTAACTGCTTGGCAATGATGTCGCATCGCTGATACAGCACATTGGACTTGTCTCCCTGTCCGGAAATGATCAATGGCGTACGTGCCTCATCGATCAAAATAGAGTCCACCTCATCAATGATACAATATTTCAATCCACGCAGCACCATCTGCTCCTTATAGATGACCATATTGTCACGCAAATAATCAAAACCCAGTTCATTATTGGTCACATACGTAATATCTGCCGCATAGGCTGCACGACGTTCCTCTGAGGTCATGCCATTTAATACCACGCCGACCTTCAGACCCAGAAACTCATGAATGGCACCCATCCACTCTGCATCACGCTTTGCCAAGTAGTCGTTGACTGTGACAACCTGTACGCCTTCGCCCTTTAACGCATTTAAGTAAGCTGGGAGGGTAGATACCATGGTCTTACCTTCACCGGTACGCATCTCTGCAATACGTCCCTGATGGAGAATGATACCACCAATCAGCTGTACATCATAATGCTCCATATTTAACACACGGCTGGCCGCCTCACGAACTGTGGCAAATGCCTCAGGCAGCAGATCATCCAATGTCTCTCCGGCAGCAAGACGATCCTTAAACTCCTTCGTCTTCCCACGCAGCTGCTCATCAGATAACTGCTTCATGCCATCACGCATGGAATTGATCTTTTCAATGGTAGGCATCAGCAGTTTCACTTCCCGCTGGCTGCGGCTGCCGAAAATTTTCTCTACTAACTTCATATCATCCTCATTCTCCCAGTTGATATTTTCTGTAATCTACACCAGAACATTGTAGCACTGTTTGCACATAAAGTAAAGTAAACATTCGTAAAGTATTTCTGACAAATCTATGAACATCTTCTGTATTTTTCTTTCTCCTGTCCGTTTCTTCCGAAACTCTTTTTTCTGACAATTTCCTTTTTTTCTCTTCCAAAACATTCTATCAAAATACCCAAAAATCTCTGCAAACAGCTGTTCTCCCCATTCTCTTTTCACGATTTTATCCACTGGACATTCCACTTTTCCACAGCGGAATTGTGTATAAAACCTGTTGTTTTTTCACTTATACACAAGTTTATCCACATTATCCACCGTTTCGCCTCATTTTCCACAAGTGGATATCCACGCTGCCTGTCGAAAGTATGTTTTGTTGCATTTGTACAAACCCATGAAAACGGACTTCTTCTTTTTCCTTTTCAAACTGTTACTTTTTTCTTCAAAAACAAGATACAATTCATCCATAGATTTTTAATATTCTTTACATGTTCAACATTTTCTTCCATATTATTCAATTTTATTGATTTTTTGAAACAAATTGTTGCAAAATTCTGAATGTATGGTATAATAACGGTATACCAACCGCCTGTATTCTTTTGGGAAATCAGGTGAGGAAAGGAGCTGACTTTTATGAAATTTATTATTACAGGAAGAAATATTGAGGTAACCCCAGGACTGAGAAGTGCAGTTGAGGAAAAAATCGGCAAATTGGAGCGTTATTTTACCTCAGATGTAACCGTATATGTGACACTAAATGTACAAAAAGATCTTCAAAAGATTGAGGTAACTATCCCGGTAAAGGGACGCATCATTCGTGCTGAGGAGAGCAGCACCGATATGTATGTTTCCATCGATCTGGTAGAGGAAATCATTGAGCGTCAGTTGAAGAAATATAAGACTAAACTGACATCCAATATCCAAAAGGATATCTCTTATTTTTCACCAGAATATTTAGCAGACGAGGATTTAGAGGAAGAACAGAGTGGTGTAAAGATTGTACGTACCAAGAAGTTTGGTGTAAAACCCATGGATCCAGAGGAAGCATGCGTACAGATGGAATTACTGGGGCACAGCTTCTATATGTTCTCTAACAGCGAGACAGACGAGGTCAATGTGGTCTATAGACGTAAAGACGGTACATACGGTCTGATCGAACCTGAATTTGATTAAATCTAACATTTTTCTTTCACTTTATTTTCCTTTCGAAACAAGGCAGGGATTCTAAACAAATCTCTGCCTTGTTTTTTGGGTGAAAGAAAACTTCCGTTACCTAATAGGAAATTCCTATTACACAAAAAGTGTTCCGCACAAGGATGCGACCTCTACACGAAAAAACTGCCTCCCGATCTTTTGATACAGGAGACAGCTATATGTCGCTTATGTAATTTGTATTTAAATTAACCCAGAATAGAAACCGCTGCAATTGGAGCCTTATAGTTCAGACTGTCAATGCCGATGCCGCTTGCCGGATTCTTTGCATGTACGATCTGACCATTGCCAATGTAGATTGCCACATGGCTGATACCACCGTCACCATAGAATACCAAATCACCTGGTCTTAACTGGTCAAATC
>ONWL01000265.1 GCA_900321525.1 uncultured Eubacteriales bacterium | reverse complement strand
AAAAGTTTGTTGCATATTTCAAAAACAGCATGACCCATTACAGTCATGAAATGGTGTGAGTTGTCGCCCACATGTCATGTTTCATGAGCATGCATCGTGGGGAAAGGAGGAAACGTTTGTAATCGGGAAAATGATAACAGGATATCAGATTTGGGTATAACGGAAAGGATTGACGACAGCGTGGGAAAAGAGTATAATGCCAACATAAAGCCTATAAAATATATCAGATATATAGGCTATATAGGCTATTGAAAGGAGAAGAAAAGGTAGATCAAACAGGAATTGTAGAAAGAAATATAAAAATGAGAAAGTGAGAGGATAGGAAGATGAAAAAAACAATGAAAAAAATGGCTGCTACAGGTTTGACAGTGGGATTGGTTCTGACTGCTGCATTGACAGGCTGCGGAAGTAAGGAGCAGACAGAAGATTATGTATTTCGAATTGGAACGGCAAATGGTTCTCTCTGTCTGGCTCCGCTTCATGTGGCGAAGGATCTGCAATATTTTGACGATGAGTTTGCAGAAGCAGGCATCCAGTATGAGTTGGTGGAGATTGATTTACAGCAGGCAGCGGATCTGATTGCTTCTGATCAGATCGACGCCTGTGTGGGATTGGCTGGAAGCTTGATTCCACAGGTGGACAGCGGACTAGACATTGCATTTACTGCCGGATTACATACCGGATGTACCAAATATTATGTGGCACAGGATTCAGATATTGAAGACATCGGAGATCTGAAAGGAAAGAAGATTGGCGTTCCGGGAATCAGTGATTCTTCCGTTGTGGCATTAAAGAGAAAACTGGCAGATGAAGGAGTAGGTGTCAGCACCACAAATATGGAAGTGGAACTGATTGTATACAATATGACAGATCTGCCATTGGCACTGGAAAATGGGGCAGTAGATGCAGTGGCGCTGCATGACCCGGTGGCAACTACTGCAGAAGAAGAGTATGGATTCCGCAAAATATTAGATCTGACGGAAGATGAAAAGTTCAAAAACGAATATTGTTGTGCAGTATACGTCAGTACCCCAGTGGTAAATGCTCATCCGGAAGCAGCGGCGGCTTATACAAAAGCACTGATGAAGGCATCTGCTTATGTGCAGGCCAATCCGAAAGAGGCAGCTGCGCTGCAGATTGAAAATAACCAGTGCTCCGGAGATCTGGAACACAATGCAAAGCTGCTGCAATCGTATAATTATCAGCCTTCTGTCAGTGCCATGAAGGAAACTTTCCAGAATGCATGCAGGGATCTGCTGCAGATTGGAGATTTACAGGAAGGAAGAGATCTGGAAGCGTTCACAGAGGAACATACTGCGCAATTTGACAATGTGCCGGATAGTTATGTGTATCATGAAGATGGAACGTTTACAGCAGCAAGTCTGGAGGAAGTGCAAAAAGCGGCAGGGGATCAGAATGTTGCTGCGGAAGTAGAAAAAGAAACAAAAAAGGATTGCTGCGAGGCTGATATTGCAGAGGAGACAAAAGAAGAATGCTGCGAGACGGAGACTGCTGTAGAAACTGAGATGCATTCCTGCTGTGAATAACAATCCTGGGGAGAAAGGGAAGATGAAAAAGAGTGTATCAATATTAAAAAGTATCGTACCAGTGATCGCAGTGTTGATTTCCCTTGCTGCGTATTATTTACTGGAAGACAATGGATTACAAAAATCCACCGCCCATCCGTATTATGTGTGGTTTGTGTTGCTCATTGGTGGTGTTTACCTGTTGGCCCTGTTAGGGGCGTTTGGGTTCCGTACATGGAGAGGAAAGCTGTTATATAAAGCACCGTTGCTTGCGGGAGTGATCATGCTGTTTGCAGTGATCAATACAGTTACCACGAAAACACGATTACTGCCTACATTATATTTTCCGTCTTTGGACCGGATCATTGGATTGTTGTTTGAGCAGAGGATATTTTTGCTGGAAAATGTATGGTCTTCCATCAAGCTGTTATTGGTTGGATTTGCATGGGGCGCAGTAATTGGATTTTTTACCGGACTGGCATTGGGCTATAATAAGAAAGTGGGGTACTGGCTGAATCCCATCACAAAGGTGATCGGTCCGATCCCTACGACCGCATGGATTCCACTGGCACTGAGTGTATTTCCTACCACCTATGGTGCAAATGTATTTTTGATCGCATTTGCGGTATGGTTTCCGGTGACACTGATGACCAGCAGCGGGGTACAGAGTGTGAATCAGATTCATTTTGAAGTGTCTTCTACATTAGGTGCATCCACCTTATATAAGATCGTACATGTGGCCATTCCAAGTGCTATGCCAAGCATCTTTCTGGGAATTTTTTATGGAACGGTTTCTTCTTTTGCCACACTGATGGCAGTGGAAATGAACGGCAATTCCAGTGGAATCGGATGGTATATCAACTGGCAGAAACAGGTGATGATGTACGATGGCGTATATGCCGGGTTGATCATCATTGCGGTGCTTTGTTCTCTGGTATTGACCATTTTGTTCCGGGTGAGAGATCGGATTCTGGTATGGCAGAAGGGAGTAATCAAATGGTAGGAGAAATTTCAATCAGATCTGTACATAAGGAGTTTGAAAATCAAGAGAGTGGAAGGG
>ONWL01000149.1 GCA_900321525.1 uncultured Eubacteriales bacterium | reverse complement strand
TTCTGAAACACCACTGCTCTTTCCGGACCCGCTCCATGGATCTCCTTGTCATGAATCAACACACGACCACTGCTGGGCGTGAGAAGCCCTTCCAATACACCCAACAGTGTGCTTTTCCCGCATCCGGAAGGACCGATTAGGCAGACAAATTCTCCTTTTTGAATATTCAGATTAATGTTCTGCAATGCTGTAAAACTGGTTTTTTCTGTCTCATAGGAAAGAGACAGATTCTCAATTTTTATCACTTCTTCCGACATATGATCTCCTCCTACTCTTCCCAGAATGTATCTCCATAAATTGTGTCAAATTCCGGATATGTATCGTTGTGTTCCAAAAAGTAATCTTTCATTTTTGTGTAGAACGAATCCTCCGGATTCTCTGCAATCACGTTTTTCAGTGCATCCGCATACACAGACAGATCATAAAACTGATCCAATGTCAGATCAGATTCCAAATAGTCCAATGCAAGCATTTTATCATAAAGATCCTGCACCCCGTTGTAGTTCGGATCCGGATTATAGGTGCGGTGTGCACTGGTTTCACTATCATAAATATAATCATAAATATATTGTTCACTCTCTCCGGTTGCCTTTGACAAACTTTGAATTGTCGTTTCTGGATCTGTATTGATATCCTTATATGCTTTAATCTGCCCTTCCAGGTAAATCACATATGCCTCTCTGTTTTCTTCCAGATTTTTTGTATAGGCTGACTGGCGGCAGCAAACATAATCTTTTTTCACATCATACAAAGTAGTTAACACCACAAGTCCCTGATCCAAAGCAGATTCCACATAATTACTGGAAATAAATCCCAGGTCTACATTTCCCTTTGCCACACCGATGGAAATACTTGGATAATCCTCAATCATCACATAATCCACATCATTTGAATCAAATCCATAATCATTTTCCAGTGCGCTTCTGGTGGTCAACTCTGATGTAGACATCTGAATCACACCAATGGAATGTCCCACCCAGTTCTGAATATCCGCCAATTCATCATACAGTTCCGGCCGGGTCACTGCCACCATACCACCGGAAAGGACACCGCCGATCAATGTCACATCAAATCCCTGGGCACCATAACTAATAGGCGGCACCGCCTGGGCATATGCTGCGTCAATTTTTCCTACACTGAGGGCATCATACATCACTGCTCCTGCATTTTCTAACTTCGTTGTTTCAATACGCAGTCCTTTCTCTGCAAAATATCCTTTTTCTTCCGCTAACTGATACAACGGCATGGCCAATGCTGCATCACCGGAAGCCCCCAGATTCAACGTGTAAGAAACGGTTTCCTCTGCCTTCCCTTCCTTTTTGCCGCAACCGGCAACACCTGCTGTCACTGCCAGTGTCAATAATAAAGCGATCGCCTTTTTGGTCTGTGTTTCTAATCCATACTTTGTTCTTTTCATTTTATTCTTCTTCAAATCCTTTCTGATCTATTGTTTCATTTCCATCATACTTTTGTTTATTTTGAGTTTCACGAAACAAGTCTTGCTTCTTGTGTCAGTTCATCTGCCTTTTGCAATGCGTCTACAATCGTATCCACGTCCCAATCTACATAAGGAAATTCTCTTTTCACATCCTCTGCCAATTTATATAACTGTGCTTCCTCATTCCGCTCAAATCCGATTTCTGACAAAGTGAATGCATTCTTGTATTTTTCAAAAAGGTGGATGGTATCTATGATTTCCTCTTTGTCTTTGCCTTCCAGAACCAGCTGGCTGATGATCCCATAGGCTACTTTCTCCCCATGGAGCTTATGACGTGTATCTGGAAAACGTGCCGATATATGATAAAAAGGATGTGCAAAGCTATAGTACCCGGTATTCGTCTGAAAACTTCCTGCAAAACCTGCAAGATAGATAATGGAATCTACCACATCCTTTGCGGCTTGGCCAAATATGCCGTTCTTTGCCTCTTCCACTGCCTGAAATACTGATTTCTCCAACTGATCAAATGCAATCTGTGCAGAATAAAACGCAATATTCAACGGAACAACTTTTTCATATTGTGCCACCGTAGGACGGATCTCATAAAATTTTGCAAATGTATCCACCACCCCAGCAAACAAATATCGAACTGGTGCAGAAAGAATCACTTTCGTATCTGCCAAAATCAATACCGGCGCTTTTTTTAACGGTCTTGCCTTCACAAATGAGCCTTCATCATCATACTGAATTGTCAGTCCTGCCCAAGCTGCACAGGTTGCTGCAATGGTAGGAATGGTAATCACCGGCAGATCTGCCAGTTCCCCGGCTGCTTTTGCCGTATCAAGTGTTCTTCCTCCTCCCAATGCAATAATGGCGTCTGACTGCTTTTCTTTTGCCAAATGGTAATACCTCTGAATCTGATTTTCCGAAGGAAATCCACGGAACACTTCTACCTGTACATGGGAAATTCCATTTTCTTCTAACGAGATCCGTAACTCTTCTCCTGCCGCCTGCAAAGCTTTTTCACTTCCAATGATCAACGGATTTTTTGAATATTCCTTCACATATTTCCCGGCAGATTTGATCAGATCCGGACCGCTGAAATACTGTTGTGGTGTTTTAATGAACATACTGCAATCCCTCCTTCAACACTTCCTTTAGCACTTCTATCACTTTTCGATTCTCTTCAATTCTTCCAACAGAAATCCGCAACCATCCAGGTAATCCAAATTCCTCTCCATTTCGTATCACAATGCCACGTTTCAAAAAAGCAAGTTCTGCAAATGCACTGTCAATGCCGATTTTCACTAATACAAAATTTCCATTGGATTCAATATAATGCAACCCTAATTTTGCAAATTCCTCATAGTAATAAGCCAATTCTTGTTGGTTCGTCTTCACAATAAAGTCTGTGAACTGCTGATCCTCCAATGCCGCAACCGCTGCAATTTGTGCTGCATTGCTGACATTCAATGGTAATTTCACCTTTGTCAATGCTTCCACGATCTTCTCATTCCCAATTCCATATCCGATCCGGAAGGATGCCAGTCCATACACCTTGGAAAATGTACGCAGTAAGATCACATTGTCATATGTTTGCACAAATCTTTCTGTATCCGGATATCCCCCCTGTATAAAATCAATATACGCTTCGTCTAGCACGACCAGCACACGTTCCGGCACCTGACGGATCAAATCTTCCAATACAGAAAAAGAAAGTACCGTTCCGGTAGGATTGTTCGGATTACATAACCAGATCACCTTTGTTTTCTCTGTAATATGTGCAACAATCTGATCCGTATCCACACGTTTTTCTTCATCCACCGGTACCCTGATCAATTTTCCTCCATTTTGCTTCGTCACGTTCAGATACCAGCCAAATGACGGATCATTGTAAATCACCTCGTCTCCTTCCTCTATGTACGCTGCCCCTACTAGAGAAATCAATTCAAACGAACCATTGCCAAACACCAGTTTTTCAGGTGAAACCTGATGTTTTTCCGCAAGCTTATGACGAAGCACTGTCACATTGACATCCGGATAAAAAGAAAAGCTGGAAGCCTGTCTGGATAATGCTTCTATTACTTTTGGCGAACAGCCATATCGATTTTCATTTCCTGCCAGCTTGATAATATCCTTTTCCTGAAATCCAAATTCCCTGCAAACAGACTCTATGGATTTGGCCGCTTTGTATTTTGGTAATTGCTTTACCAGCTTTTTTTCCTTCACTGCCATAACCTTTCTCCTTTTGCAATATTTTCTTATCAAACCTATAGGTATTGTCTGTAATTACATAATGATTATACCGCTCTGTCACCTCACAGTCAATGCTTTCGGTTATAGCCAATTTTGTTATCTGGTTATCTTCTGACAGATGAAACCAATTCTTCTCGCATCCTCGTGGGGAACACTTTTTATGTAATAGGAATTTCCTATTACATAAAAAAGGGCTTCGTCATTCCCGTAATGGAAATCACAAAACCCTTCTCTAAGAGGCTAAGTTTTTTTCTTCTTATAAATAGTACTCTGCTTCCTGAATCTGACCGCCCAGGTTTAAAATATCCAGAATTTTTGTACGGTACTTTTGGAACGTATCCTGTGCTCTTGCACGAGGTCTTGGCAAATCAATGTCAATGACCGCTTCCACTTTAGATGGTCTTGCCGACATCACCACGACCTGATCGGACATATAAATGGCTTCATCCACATCATGAGTTACCATAATCATGGTCATATGATGCTCCTTCCAAATATCTAGAATCTGATCCTGTAAATTAATTCTGGTAAATGCATCCAACGCACCCAATGGTTCATCCAACAATAAAACTGCCGGATGTCCCACCAGTGCTCTGGCAAGAGAAGCTCTTTGCTGCATACCACCGGATAACTGATGAGGATAAGCTTTTTCAAACCCGGTCAGTCCCACCAGATCGATAAACTCTTGTACACTTTCTTTGTTTTCCTGATACTTATGGCGAGCCTTTAAGCCAAAGGCAATATTCTTCTCTACCGTCAGCCATGGAAATAGATTGGAACCCTGAAATGCAAATCCCCTGTCACTACCAGGCTTTGCAATCTTCTTTCCATCCAACAGGATTTC
>ONWL01000201.1 GCA_900321525.1 uncultured Eubacteriales bacterium | reverse complement strand
TGCTACAAAAATGTACTCGTATTCCTTGTTGCCCATCAGATTCAACGCATAAAATGCAAGGGCAAACACCAGCACGAAAATGAATCCGAACCAGACGATCAACATGGCCAAGATACTCAATACCAGCAGAATGCATACCAGCACCTTTAACAGGGTGATATAGACCGGTTTCTTACATTTCACAAGCCACTCTGCATATACCTCATCATACATGACAAAAACCTCCTTACTCTGTATCTGTCAAATAGGTGATTGCGAAACTATGACACTGGACGCCTTTCATCAAAATTTTTATTTGAAAAACACGCTCTCGCTTCGGTGAAAACACAACGGATACTAAACTTTTTGTTCGCTGATCAGTTCCAAAAAGTAAGTACCGATGTTTTCAAGAGCCTTTGAGAGTATAGTTTGCCTTCCTTGTCAGTACATGCCAAACGCTTCTTCGTGTTTCGCAACGCCTATATCTGTCAGAAGACAATGTTGACCCAGCGCAGCTGGGCGTAAGAATTCTGAATCACAGAATCCAAATTCTTTTTTGACAGTTCTACTTTTATTATAGCGTGAAATTGTCTATAAGGAAAGAAAAATTTCATAAAATGTTGTACTTCGGCATGTCAGATCAGGTAGATGCCAGCAGACCCTTGCACCAGTATGCAAAATCCGCCGGGGAATTGCCCTTTTCCTCCCAGATGCACTGTAATGTCTGTGAACAGATTCCCGTACACCCATAATCTGCACCGCTGTAACTCCCGCACGATTCTCTGACAGACAGGATGCAACCCCTTCTCCGTTCCGTGCCACATCAATATCCACATAAAACGGACTATCCGCTTCCAGACCGGATAATTCGAAATTTTCAATCATGCCTTCTAACGTCTCTGCCTTGTATGCCTGTCTCATGAAATATCCTCCCATTGATTCCTTGTATCATCCACAGTTCTGATTCTATGGATAGTATAGCATGTGATGGTGGAAATGGCAATCTGTTTCCCCATTTTAAATATATCATTTTATACATTGAAACATTTTTGTGCAGCTCATTTTGTTGTTGATTCCCGGTTCAATCCCAAAGGGCATTGCATTGTTTCCAGACAAGGCACATTGGGGCAAATCAAGCTTGTTATATGGAAACCAGATTTTCACTCCATCTCAATCACAAAAAGGGATACCCCTTTCGGAATACCCCTCTTATCTCTCTATGAGATGGATCGTATGAATCTTACATCATGCCGCCCATACCGCCCATGCCTGGTGCTGCTGCCGGCTCATCGTTCTTGATGTTTGCCACAACAGACTCTGTGGTCAGGAAGGTAGAAGCTACGCTGGTTGCGTTCTGCAATGCGCTTCTGGTTACCTTGGCCGGGTCTACGATACCGGCTGCTACCATGTCTACATATGTCTCATTATATGCGTCGAAACCTGTGCCAATCTCGGACTCTCTTACTTTATTGATAATGACCGCACCCTCTAAACCTGCATTGGCAGCGATGTGGAACAATGGAGCTTCCATTGCCTTTAAGATGATGTTGGCACCGGTCTTCTCATCTCCGCTTAAGGAGTCTGCAAGTGCCTTTACGGACTTGCTTGCGTGGATGTATGCAGAACCACCACCGCTGATGATACCTTCTTCTACTGCGGCTCTGGTTGCATTTAATGCATCTTCCATACGCAGCTTGGCTTCCTTCATCTCAGTCTCGGTGGCTGCACCTACACGGATTACAGCTACGCCGCCTGCCAACTTTGCC
This sequence comes from uncultured Eubacteriales bacterium, assembly GCA_900321525.1. Taxonomy (GTDB): domain Bacteria; phylum Bacillota; class Clostridia; order Lachnospirales; family Lachnospiraceae; genus UBA2942. The sequence goes on along the minus strand of ONWL01000201.1, from coordinate 1,797 downwards.
AGTCTCTCCTGTAACTTCTCTTTGTCGAACTCAGAAGTGGTCTCTGCCAGCTGTGCTTTGATGGCTGCAATTCTGGCAGTGATATCCTCAGAAGCACCCTCACCGTCTACGATGATGGTGTTTTCCTTGGTTACTTTCACAGACTTTGCACGGCCTAACATGGAAATGTCAGTATCCTTCAGTTCGTAGCCCAGTTCCTCGGAAATGACCTGACCGCCTGTCAGGATGGCGATATCCTTTAACATTTCCTTTCTTCTGTCACCATAGCCAGGTGCCTTCACGCCCACTACATTGAATGTACCACGCAGCTTGTTGACAATCAGGGTAGTCAGTGCCTCTCCCTCGATATCCTCTGCAATGATCAGCAGTCTGGAACCGGACTGTACGATCTGCTCCAATACCGGCAGAATGTCCTGGATATTGCTGATCTTCTTATCTGTGATCAGGATGTATGGATTGTCCAGAACGGCCTCCATCTTCTCCATATCGGTGCACATGTAAGCAGACAGGTAACCTCTGTCAAACTGCATACCTTCTACCAGATCCAGCTCGGTCTTCATAGTCTTGGACTCCTCAATGGTGATGACGCCATCCTTGGATACCTTTTCCATCGCATCTGCCACCATCTCTCCTACACTGTCATCCCCTGCGGAAATGGCAGCCACTCTGGTGATCTGCTCCTTGCCATTGACCGGACGGCTCATCTCTGCGATTGCCTCTACTGCACAGTCAGTTGCCTTCTTCATACCCTTTCTCAGCACGATTGGGTTTGCACCAGCTGCCAGATTCTTGATTCCCTCATGAATCATTGCCTGCGCCAGTACCGTTGCGGTAGTGGTACCATCACCCGCTACATCATTAGTCTTAGTTGCCACTTCCTTCACCAGCTGTGCGCCCATGTTCTCAAATGGATCGTCTAACTCAATCTCCTTTGCGATGGTCACACCATCGTTGGTGATCAGCGGAGTGCCAAAAGACTTGTCCAGTACCACGTTACGTCCCTTCGGTCCTAATGTGACACGAACGGTATCTGCCAGCTTATTTACACCTGCTTCCAAAGCAGCTCTTGCTTCGGAACCATACTTAATTTCCTTTGCCATGATCAAAACCTCCTATTGCTATGATCCGATCACAGATCCCGCCTGTGACCGCTTCTGTTTCTATGAAATTCTGCCTGCTTACTCTACGATTGCAAGGATGTCTCCCTGCTTTACAATGATGTATTCTACGCCATCCAGCTTCACTTCTGTACCTGCGTATTTTGAAAAGATAACCTTATCTCCTGCCTTTACAAACATGGTCACTTCCTTGCCATCTACATTACCACCTGGTCCTACTGCAACAACCTCTGCAGTCTGTGGCTTTTCCTTTGCACTGCCCGGCAATACGATGCCAGACTTGGTAGTCTCTTCTGCTGCTACCATGGTCAATACGACTCTGTCGCCTAATGGTACTAACTTCATATGATTGCCTCCTTACTTTGTTAGCACTCAAATCAAACGAGTGCTAATGTCAACACCTAAATATTATCACAAGTACCTCCGCATTGCAACACTTATTTTATTATGTGTTTATAAAATTTCTTGTTTTTCTCTTTAGAAAATTTTCTCTTTCTTTTTTGGCAGTTTCATATTACAATATAACTACAGTGTTTTACAGGGACTTCCTGTAACGTATCAGATGGTTGTACTGCCCTACGCAGTCACTTACAAACAATATATGAAAGAGAGGGATGATTTTATGTCAAAAATCACAAAAGCTTTATTTCTCACGGCAACTGCCGCTACTGCTGCACTT
>ONWL01000171.1 GCA_900321525.1 uncultured Eubacteriales bacterium | reverse complement strand
GTAGATGCATCCAAGGGCATGGTGGCATGGGCAAAGGAAAACGCCAAAGCTTCCGGTCTGGAATCTGCCCCCATCCGCTGGATCGTGGACGACTGCCAGAAGTTCGTAGAACGGGAAATCCGCCGTGGCAAGCAGTATGATGCCATCATCATGGATCCGCCTTCCTACGGCCGTGGACCCAAAGGAGAAATCTGGAAGGTAGAAGACGCCCTCCATCCACTGGTACAGCTGTGTACCCAGATTTTGTCCGATGAACCGCTGTTTTTCCTGATCAACTCCTACACCACCGGCTTTGCCCCATCCGTTCTTTCCTATTTATTAGGCACAGAACTGGTACCTCGCTGGGGTGGCAAGGTACAGGCAGACGAAGTGGGACTACCCGTATCCGGCAATGGGCTGACACTGCCATGCGGATCCTCTGGAAGATGGGAAGCGTAAAATCATTTGAACCGGAAAAGACCAGTCCGTTTTGGACTGGTCTTTCCTGGGTTGATTGCTGTTTTACAACTGCTCTGTATCTTCACAGTTACGCTATTTTTTCAATCCCCGCATCATTCTGGAGGAAACCAGACACTGTTCTCCATTTTCCATATAAATCACACGTGCCTGTAAATCAATCTCTTTGATGTTGTCTTTGTTGACAAGATAGGAACGATGGCATCTGTAAAATCGTTCATCCAAACTCTTTTCCAGTTCATTGATCTTCCCATAAAATTCCAACACCCGGTTTTTGCAGTGCAGTATGACTTTATGCACATTTGGGGAAGTTTCAAAAAATAAAATATCCTCATAATTTATGGTAAACAGTTTTTCATTGATTTTAATGGAGTACACATCCTGCACTTTATTGTTTGCCGATGCAAACCGCTCGTTTGCACCCAACATACACTGATAGATTCTGTTGCCGATTTCTGTCTCATCATCTTTTACAATGTAATCCATTGCTTCTAATTTATAGATAAACGTCATATAGCTCATCTCAGAATGGGTTGTAATAAAGATGACGAAGCCACGAGGATCATATTTGCGAATTTCTTTGGCCAGTTCCATCCCATCCATTTCTGCCTTCAAATCAATATCCAGAAAATAGATCCCCACTTCCCCAGATTGTTTCACAACTTCCAGCATCTCCTCCGGATCCCCTGTGACAACAGCCAATTCCATATCCAAGTCTTCCATGAGTATGATATTTTCCACAATCTTTTTGATTTTCTCTCTCTGTACGGTGATGTCCTCACACACATAAACCTTCAGCATGTTTCCTCCAACTAAGTCCAACGTCATCTGCTGCTATATTTTGTATCTGTCAATTTCTAACCAGTGTTCCAACAACTGCTTTCCCACTACTTTTTCATCAGGCTTTTCTCTCTTTTCTCTTTTTCAGTGCTGCAAATACAAGCATACATACCACTGCTGTTACACCAACTTCCATCTGCTCTCGCCTCCTTCCATTCTCTCTGGAACGTTCCGCAGTTCTCATTATACAATCATGACGCACAAACACGCACATTTGTCCTAAATGACTTGTTTTTGATCGTAAAAGTCATGGTAAGCTCGACACGCATCCTGTTATGTTTACAATTCTAACATATACCATCCAAAATCGCAAGATGCCTATTCCATTGACACCTTGTTTTTCCTGTGTTATAATCTATTCCGTGTGTTTTTTACACATAAAACAAATGGTTTTGGAGTTTTCACTATGTTGACGTTATTTCAATCTACTATTTTACGAAGTATTGGCGCCGTTTTTATCTTTACAATCGGTATCTGGAATTTTGCATATCCAAGGCTTTCCATTCGCCAAATTTTGGTTGTTTTCTTCATATTTTGGAGCGGCTTTTCTTTTGTATACCTTAATCTCGAATACATCGCCCTGATTTCTTTTTTGCTTGTAGGAATCTATCTGTATAAACTTCCCGACTCTACCCCATGGACATTGGCCAGCATTCCCATTTCCTATGTAGCAGGGGCTATCTTGGACAATGTAATCAGTATCCTTTTCTTCATTTTTTTCCATATTGACTATGATGAATTTATTTTTTCACGTATATACTTTCCTCTATTTATATGTATACTTATGCCAATACACTATATCACCACTTTTATCGGTGGTCTTTTGATACAGAAATTATGTTTGAAACAGCATACCACTTTTTCCAAATCACTTTTTGTGATGATCATGAGCAATTTACTTCTTTGCTCTGCCATTACACTCGTCAATGTATTATTTGGTGAAAAGGTAGGCTATACCAAAAAAAATGTTACCTTTAACTGTACTTTGTTTCTCTTTTACTTTTGCGTCTCATTGTTCACCATGTATCGCAGCTTAAAATCCAATGAAGCCTCTATGCGTGCCAAACAGAAACTGGAACAATACGAAAGTCTGAGAGAATATACCGCCAACTTGGAGCATGTATATCATAATCTCCGCTCCTTCAAGCATGATTACATCAATATCATGGCTTCCATCTCCTCTTTTTTAGAGGAAGGAGAATATGATGCACTACATACTTATTTCAATACCTATATTCTGCCACTGAAAAGCACCATGAATCAGAATACAGAAACACTGAACAACCTGATGAACGTGCACGTGTTGGAGCTAAAAAGTCTCCTTTCCGTCAAATTGATGTCTGCCATGGAGCAGGGCATCCAGGTTACCATCGATATCCCGGATACCATTGACCAGATCCAGTTGAATCCCATCGACCTGACCCGGGTCCTTGGCATTTATCTGGACAATGCAATGGAAGCTGCCTCAGAAACAGAGCGTCCTGTGATTGCATTTCACATGGCACCTGTACATAACTGTATCGCCATCATGATTGCAAACTCCTTTCTGGACAAGGGATTGCCCATCAGCGAAATGGCACAACTGAACGTAACTTCCAAAGGAGAGAATCATGGGATCGGTTTGTATAATGCCAACCAGATTTTAAACCAGTACGATACAGTGTTTCATGAGACTTATATTGAGGACGGACAGTTCATTCAGCATTTACAGATTCAAAACAGTTAACTGTACTGGTCTGGTTCTTGTTTCTGAAAGTAAAAAACCCCTTGATGGCTACAGTTTTTTCCAACTACAGCCGCCAGGGGGTCTATTTTATCTGATTCGTTCTTTTGTATTTTAAATCACACAACTGCCTCTATCAATGTTTTATTTCCCACAACAATTTCGTAAACCCCAATCTGTTTCTTTTGATTAAAGTTAAAACTGACCATGTATCCTTTGTTCTGGTGGTAGTCATCCAAATACTGGACAAGTTGCTGTTCGCCACGATGATTGTATTCTTCTCCATGCCAGATCTTCATCTCAATGACATACTGTTCTCCTCGATAATCCACCACCACATCCGTGCGCCGAAGTCCTCTGGTCCGGGACTCAATATAATAATTTCCTGTTCCATTGATAATAGGTCTTAAATATAACAGAAAATACTTTCTTCCCTGATCTTCCAGAAATGTTTCATTGCTATCCTGATACAAATCATGAAAATGAACCACAAACTTTTCCAGAACCATTCGCATATTCAAATGCCCGTCAATGATAAATTGACTCTTATCCTGCAGAGATGCCCTGTAAATTTCCTGACTCTGCATCTCCGAGCTGGAAAGGTAAAGGTTGTAAAGCCGCATTTCAAAAATTCGGTTGGCAATTGCAACTGTTCCTTGTTGATTTTTAATAAAACCAAGCATTGTTGCATTGTCTATTGCCGTATTATCCGCATTATAAACCATGCTCTTTCCTGTAAATAACAAAGACATCAACATCCCATTCAATTCAGAATCATTGGTCAGCTTTCCAATCAAAGATTCAAACAGCGTGTTTTTTTCTGACAAAATCCGCTTCACCGCTTCATTGAATCCATCCTTTGTCCATACCCGGCTTTTTGAATGAAATCCATCCTCTATGCTAATTTCCTCATCCATGAGTTTGCATAATCTGGATACAAGGAATGGATACCCGGATGTATAATCATAGAGCAGTTCTGCCATCTGATTGATCGCCATACCGGTGTGATAATCTGCCTCATATTCCTGAAGCATTCCGGCAATCTCTTCTTTGGAAAAGCTCATCTCTATATTGAAA
>ONWL01000204.1 GCA_900321525.1 uncultured Eubacteriales bacterium | reverse complement strand
TAGATGGAAAAAGACGGATTGTCACCGGAACAGTCCAGTGTGATCTGTACCAGTATCTTTCCGGCAGGAAGGAATATGCCCAATTGTTTCATGGCAGTTACCTGACCAATTACAGTTGGGGAGAAACCACTTTGGGAGAATTGACTGGAAAGTTTTTATTTGGAAATTGAAAGACATGATCAAAAACAACACAACGGCCGTATCGGATGTCCATTCCGGTGCGGCCGTTCTGTTGATAGGTGGGTATTCTTTTGGCATTACTGGTCTTTGGCAAATAATCGGTGATACTGTACGATCTGATATTTTTGGATGATTTCAGCTACCCGGTTCGTTTCATTGACAGGGTGGATGGTGCCGGCGGTGTCTTCGTACATGGTGGCAGTCAGCACCGGAATGTCCTGGCGGATGGTTTCTAAAAATTTCTGATAATCGCTCATAGGTAGTCCGGCTTTTTCAAACAGCAGATTGGCGATATAGTTGGCACTGATTTCCACCTCTGTCTCTTCTTCGATATCAAAGTTCGCCCAGATGACCAGAGGCACAATATACCGTTTTTCCTGTTCTGCAAAAGGCAGGCTGTCATAGTCCACGCCGTTTCGCTTATAAATACCTTTCACCACGTAGTCATTGGGCTGGTGATCTCCAAAGAATACCAGAATGGTATCTTCTTCTGCCTGAGAGAAATATTCGATCAGATCCTGCAATGCAGCATCGGTATATTTCATCAAAGACAGATAATTGTTCAGATAGTGGGAATTGATTTCATCTGCCGTCACATCTACCTGTAAGTTGTTGTTATAGTCGTCACTGTATCCGCTGTGATTCTGCATAGTCACATTGAAGGAAAACAGCGGTGTCCCTTCTTCTTTTTCCTCGTACAACTGGATGATCCGGTCAAACAGGCAGGCATCGCTGATGTATTTGCGCAGCCGCTCCCCACCCTGGAAATCTGCCACAAAGTGCATTTCATCGAATCCGAAATACTGGTATACTTTGTTTCGATTCCAGCCGGTGCTGTTGTAAGGATGCATGGCAACGGTTTCATATCCCAGAGCGTTGAATGTGTCTGTCAGATTTTCTGTGGTGTCAAACAGATACTGTTGATAAGGAATGCTGCCGGCGGGCAGAAAGGCCATGCTGTTGCCGGTAAGAAATTCAAATTCTGAATTGGCTGTGTTACCGCCTAATACAGAAGCATACATATAACCGGTGACCGTATTGTCTGCTCCTTTCAGGCTGCGGACAAAGGGCATGTAATCCATGCTGACGGCAAAGTCTCCCAGCACAGCCGGATCAGAAAATGCTTCGTCCATGATGACGATCACATTTGGCTTGTGGATCTCTTTTGGATTGGAAATCCGGGATGCTGCTTCAGAAAGCAGTGTGTCTGCAGTTTCCGGGGAATAGCCATCCGGTGCAGATACATGCAGGTAACGGGTATCCATGAGAAAAGCAGTCATGAATCCGTTGGTGCGGTACATGTATCCCGGTGTGAATAAGGTGTTGTCAATGTCAAAATAATCTTCCAGATTGGGAATCCAGATCACGGCCAGATAACCGGCTGCCAGTGCGCTTAAGGGAAGCAGAGACAGTAGTCTTGGCATTCGATTCTTCCATTTCAGGGTGATACGGCTTTCAAGGAGAAAGACCAGAACAAAAGCAAACAGCACATACACCACCTGATAGCTGATGGAGTAGGTAAAATTGCCTGCTACACTGGACGCCACCCGAATGCTGTACAAGTCCCATGGCAGGATAGGCGCGGAGCGGAACAGGATGACAAAATAATTGGCAAGTCCCACAAGCAGGCTGAATAGGGTTTCCAAAACCAGCGCCAGACGAAGTCTGCCAGTCAATAGGAAAATAAACAGCATGAGGAAATAATAAAAAGGAAGATTCAGTGCAAATGCGCCAAGAGACATGGTTTCCCAGGGATTATGCGTGAACCACTCCAGAAGCACCAGATTCACATAGGGCAGTAAAACTGCCAGCACAATCTGCACAATGGTGTGTAGTTTATATGGGAGAACGTAAAGCAGCGTGGCAGCTACAGTCACTGCAGCGGCAACTGCCAGCAGGACGCCCACTCCCCCATCTTGATAATTGTAATAAAAGCCATATGCGCTGATTCCGGCAATGGCACCGTACACCACCATCAATGTCAGATAGAGGCGTACCAGACTGCGTTTTTGCTGTGGTGCAGCAGGCGCAGTTACAGTAGATTGTTCGTTCATATTTTCTCCATTCTGAAAAATCTCCTGAAATTATCTGATTTTACCTCTTCATACGCTTCTCCTAACAGAGCAAATACATTGTAAAGATCAGATTTGAGACAGTTCTGCCCTATTATAGCACAATTATATAGCTTGTGACAGGTTACTTTTTGCTTTTTCCAAAAGAGAAACTTGTATTTGGAGTGGTTTTATGGTAAACTATTCCACATGGGATTACAGTATTTTTATGAAAATGATGAAAAAGGAGTATGAACTATGATTTATACATTTTTGGCAAATGGATTAGAGGAAGTGGAGTGTTTGGCAGTGGTGGACATTCTGCGGCGAGCCAAAGAAGAAGTGAAGCTGGTTTCTGTGACAGGTGCCTGGGAGGTGACCGGTTCCCATCAGATTACCATCAAAGCGGATGCACTGATTGAGGATGTGGATTTTACACAGGCAGATCTGTTGTTTTTGCCGGGCGGTATGCCGGGAACTGTCAACCTGGGCAATTGTGAACTGCTTTGCAGACAGTTGCAGGCATTTGCAGCGGAGGGAAAACGTCTGGCAGCTATTTGTGCAGCGCCCAGTGTATTAGGACAGCTTGGCATTTTAAAGGGCAAAACAGCCACCTGTTATCCTGGATTTGAAGAGAAGCTGACAGGGGCATCTGTAACTACAGCTGGTGTGGTCACAGATGGCAATGTGACGACAGCAAAAGGACTGGGGGTTGCGCTGGAACTGGGGCTGGAGTTGGTGAAACTGTTACAGGGAGCGGAACAGTCAGAGGGTATTCGTGCTTCCATCCAATATCCAGATTTTGTATAAGAAATGAAACAGCGGCAGAAGGAGTGAAATCAAGTTGCTGCTGTTTTTCGTTTTTGTAGAAAATAGGATACATACAGCCTTTCGTTGCGTTAAATCAGTACAAAAATTGGAAAAATGTTGGAAAAATAACATTTTTAAGGGGTTTCCATACTGGAACAGATATGGTAAAATAAGATAGACTGGAAGAATGTGTTGTCAGACAGGAGCAGATGAAAACTGGTCAAGATGGCACTTTGGAAAAAAGAAGGAGGTATTTCCAAATGGATTATAGAGAAGTATATGAGGAGTGGCTGCGCAATCCTTATTTTGATGAAGAAACAAAGGCTGAATTGAGAGCTATTCAAGAGGATGACAACGAAATAAAAGAGCGTTTTTATGCAGAGTTAGAGTTTGGTACAGCAGGTCTGCGTGGAATTATTGGTGCAGGTCTGAACCGTATGAATATTTA
>ONWL01000148.1 GCA_900321525.1 uncultured Eubacteriales bacterium | reverse complement strand
GGTTATCCTCACAAATCGCCACACGAAATGGTTCTGTCATCTGTTGTTCCCCCCTACTTTCAACCCCCCTATTTTACTCCTATCATGCCATGAGGGTATTTTACGCCTCATAAAATATCCCTTATCTAATTTAGCATTTTTCCACCAAACACGCAATTGATATTTTTTAAGCTTACTATTTCGTCCAAGTTCTGTTACGTTCCCTCTCTCCCATCTGTCCCAATTCCCATACTAACCGCCCTGGCAAAATCGCTGTACATTGACAAGAAAAAACAAAGACAGCTGCCCCGGCTATCCTCCAGCCAGAACAACTGTCCCTTTTGATGCTACACGCATCACTTGTACTTTATTGTAATTTCTTCCACAAGACACCTGCTGCAATCCGTATCACTGCCAGCGCAATTCCACTGACCACAGCCACTTCTATATTTTGCAGCCAATCTCCCGTATGGAAAAACAGCAAAATTATACCTATGAGGATACATGCAATGCAAAATTCCACGCATCTTTTCCCATTTATTTTCATACAAACTCCTGATCGAAAACCATGCAATAAACGGTCAAACCATTACACTAACACAATCTTCTTAAAGCTCTTTTTGCCTTTCTTTAATACCATGCCGTCTGTCACCGGTACCACAGCCTTGATGTCTGTCACCTTTGTTCCGTCTACCGACACGCCGCCCTGCTCAATGGCACGTCTCGCCTCGGAACGGGTGGCTGCCAGACCTGCCTGTACCAGCAGACCGATCAGTTCCATGCCGCCCTCTGTCAGATCTGCTGCTGCAACCTCAGCAGATGGCATATTCTCTGCGCTTCCAGTAGAGAAAATCGCCTTGGCGCTGGCCTCTGCCTTCTTCGCTTCCTCTTCGCCATGTACCAGAGCGGTCAGCTCGTATGCCAGGATCTCCTTAGCTCTGTTTAACTCGCTGCCCTCCCAGGCTTCCATCTTTTCGATCTCCTCTAACGGCAGGAAGGTCAGCATCTTCAAACACTTGATGACATCACTGTCTGCCACATTTCTCCAGTACTGGTAGAATTCAAATGGGGAAGTCTTCTCTGCATCTAACCATACTGCGCCCTTTTCGGTCTTGCCCATCTTCTTGCCTTCGGAATTCAGCAGCAGGTTGATGGTCATGGCGTAAGCATCCTTGCCTAACTTACGGCGGATCAACTCTGTACCACCTAACATGTTACTCCACTGGTCATCCCCGCCAAACTGCATGTTACAGCCATACTGCTTAAACAACTGTAAGAAGTCATAACTCTGCATGATCATGTAGTTGAATTCCAGGAAGCTTAAGCCTCTCTCCAAACGCTGCTTGTAGCACTCGGCAGTCAGCATACGGTTCACAGAGAAACATGCCCCCACTTCACGCAGCAGTTCCACATAGTTCAGCTTCATCAGCCAGTCTGCATTGTTCACCATCAACGCCTTGCCGTCTGAGAAATCAATGAAACGGCTCATCTGCTTCTTGAAACAATCGCAGTTGTGCTGGATGGTCTCCGGTGTCAGCATCTTACGCATATCTGTCTTGCCGGATGGATCACCGATCATACCGGTACCGCCGCCGATCAGTGCAATGGGACGGTTGCCTGCCATCTGTAAACGCTTCATCAGACACAGCGCCATGAAATGTCCCACATGCAGGCTGTCTGCGGTAGGGTCAAATCCGATGTAAAAGGTTGCCTTACCGGAATTGACCAGTTCTCTGATCTCCTCTTCGTCTGTCAGCTGTGCCAGCAGACCTCTTGCCTGTAACTCTTCAAATACTCCCATGAGTAACCTCCTTCTTGCGCTTTGCGCAATGATATATTTCCCCAGAATGAAAAAACCCCTTTGCCAGACTTGATCTGGCAAAAGGGCGAATCTGTCGCGTTACCACCTTTTTTTACAACCGGCTCACACCGGATGCCTCTTTGCGTGCAGCATATATATGCGATACGCTAGCAATATAACGGTTGCAGGGTCCGTCGCAGCCTACTGATCCTTCGGTGCGAAGCTCAAAGATGTATTCACCATCAGCTTCCCCTGCGCCTCTCATCTGCCGGCTGCTTTCTGTCGGTTTCCCTCATGGCTACTTGTTCCTGTCATAGCTTTTCTTCTGGATGTGAAATTATCCTCATTATAACACGTTTTCCAGTGCTGTCAAGGGGGAAGGAGATTTTTTCACGCCACAGCAGAAATCTTTTTCTGCTTTCCATCACTCAAACAAAATCACCCTTCTCCTATACCTGAAACGGAAACATCTTTTTCTGATCCGGTTTTCCTCCACAAAAACCAATAGATCACTATCGCACCTGCCAAATTTAAAATAAAATCATCTACATCAAAAGCGCCGGATCTGGTAAACAATTGAAGCATCTCCAGTACCAAAAGAATTATAATCGTTAAGACAATCATTTTTTTCAGTTTCATTTTTGTAAAAAAATACAAAAAATACGCAAATGGCATAAACAGAACCAAATTTCCAACTAGATTTTTCAGTATTATTATTCTGTTCATCGTCCCATTCCAAAGAGCACTGACATAGGTACCTATGGTTTGAAATGGCACAAAATTACTCATTTCTTTCACGTATTCCCCAAGTGAAACGCCACTGAGAATCCCTCCCCTGTCTTTCACAAACATCAGATACAGCAAAACAAGTGTATATAACACAAACAGAACCATCACAATCGCTCTCACACACTTCTTCATTTTCATAAACAACTTCCTTCACAGATTTCATTTTACTGATACTGCGCCAGTACCATCTCCGGATAAGCAGCATAGGGCAGAATGACCTCGATTGCCCCCATTGCATAGGGTGCAATGCTGCCTTGATCAATATAAAGCGTCAGTGCCTCCTCATCTAACGTCCAGGGGATGCTGTCCTGCCCCTCTGTCGGGAAGAACATGGCATACAGGGTGTCCGCATACGTCTCTCCAAAGTCTGCCACATCGGTTTCCTTTTGCAGGTACAAAACGGCAGCCTCATATACCTGTTCCACGTCCTGTACCACATCGGTCAACTGCAACAAAGTTCCCATCTCACTGTCCCATGTGCGCCCCTCTGTATACATCCATGGATGGGCGCCGCCCATGTAGAAGTACCGTTCAAATGCCACACTGACCACTTTGGGGTCTGCCCGTTGCACCATGGATTCCCATTCAATGGAACCATGTTCCATGCGCTGGTCCTCCACCATCTCACGCACATCATCGATCCAGTCTGCCGCCTGGCTCATGGCATCCATCCAGCGCACATTGGCGTCTGCTGCCATGGCCTCATTCAATGCATCATACCCCGGTGTAAGAATTTCCACTGCCTGGCCGGTCACATAGATGCAGTCTTCTTCCATATAGTTGTCTTTCTGTTCATTCACCTGATACAAAAGCGCATGGGACTGCTCTTCTGTGGATTCTTCCGAAACGGTCTGAACCTCCATACCTGCCGTCTCTATCTGTCCTTCTGTTTCTGCGTTTGTTTCCAACGGAAGTTCTGTTTCCAGTATACCGGCTGTCTCTGCCGTCATCTGTGCTTCCGAATCATTGGTTGTTCCTGCTGTTTCAGCCGGATTCACGCCACGGATACAACCAGACATAAATACCCCTGCCAGCAACAAACTGGCTAATTTTCTGTTTTTCATCTCCATACCCCCTTCTATGACAAACTGCGGTAAAATGCCACTGCCCCATCTAGTTCTGCCGCCAACCTTCTATCATCATTATAATAGAACATCGTATATTCCTCAATGCTTTTTTGAAACTGTATCACGATTCAGTGCCCTCACAGTTACACCGTTCCGTCTAATGCATCACTGCCTCTATATAGTCATTCAGCCACTTCTTTCTGCCTGACGGGGTTGCGGTATGCACACTCCGTACTTTGCCATTTTTCACAGAAGTATAGATATGCATGATCACTTCTTCATCCGGTTTCTTTACTTTCGCACCATATCCGATGGTCCATCCATCTCCGTTCACATAAGCAGACTCAAACAATCGTCCTTCCATGGTCACGCCTTTCTCTGCCTCCTGCTTCAAACCTGCAATATATCGTTCCTTTGCCTGCTCCACGTACGCATCCTTGCTCATAGATGCCACCAGGGGACAAACCAGTTCATGTTTCCCCTATTCACTGCCCACAGGACTGTCTGCACCAGCAGATACATAGGTAGCAGCTTCTTCACACAGTTTTTACAAGCCCTCTCTGTTCCCAGAAACAGACCGGACAAAAATGCAAACAGGGGCATATGTACAAAATAAATCCATTTGTATTGTATCAAAAGCAGTTTTGAACTACCAATATCCGTCTCAATCCAGTGTCCATAAATCACAAATATCAGTAATATGCACTTGAGATTACAGTACTTTGCCATCCGCAACCTGACCATTTCCTCACCTCCTGTCTGTTAGAGCCGGAAAGCAGGGAAACGTTACAAATTTTTCTGTTTCACACTCGTACATTTCTTTACAATATCCTATAGCTGTGAAAATCTTTCTGGTAATACATACTTCCCTTCTATTGCCCTTTTTACAATAAATATGATACAATAAAGAC
>ONWL01000151.1 GCA_900321525.1 uncultured Eubacteriales bacterium | reverse complement strand
TGTAGAAATTATGAATTTTATACAGGCCCATTATACAGATGTGACACTGGATATGCTTGCAGACAATTTCAATCTGTCCAAATCGTATCTGTCTAAATACATTAAGGAAAAGTCCGGTATGACCTTCCAGAATGCAGTGAAAAAGGCTCGTCTCAAGCGTGCAAAACGTCTGTTAAAGGAGACAAACCGGAAAGTGGAAACCATTGCAGAGGAAGTGGGATATGAAAGCGTGGAGCATTTCAACAGAGTGTTCAAAGCGGAATTTGATCTGACACCCAATCAGTATCGAAGCCGTTAATGAAAAACACAAACCAGAAAAGTCGCTATAGTTTTTTTCTATAGTGAACCATTAGAAAAAGCTATTAGAATCTGCGTCCATTGTGGGTTATACTATGAAATACATGAAAAGACCGGGCAGAAGAAACTGTCATCTGCCCGGTCTTTTCATCAGAGCGGAGACGGCGGGATTCGAACCCGCGAGCCGAAAATCGACTAACTGATTTCGAGTCAGTCCCGTTATGACCACTTCGATACGTCTCCAAATATGACCAAAGAGCCATGTGCTTATTTATCATATATGAAACGGGAAGAAAAATCAAGTACTTCTTTTGAAAAATAGTATGTAGGACGGAGGAAACATCATGCAGGTAAAAGAGATTTTAAATAGTGGAAAAGTAACATTGTCTTTTGAGGTATTTCCACCAAAGACAAGCGATGCATTTGAGGCAGTGGATGCGGCGGTGAATCAGATCGCGGCATTACGGCCGGATTTTATGAGTGTCACATATGGTGCAGGCGGTGGCACCAGTGCATATACGGTGCGGATTGCAAAGGATATTAAAGAGAAGTACGGGGTGACTTCTCTGGCGCATCTCTCCTGTGTTTCTTCCACCAGAGAGCAGGTGCGTGGGATGTTAGACCAGATGAAGGAAAACGGAATTGAAAACGTACTGGCACTGCGGGGAGATATTCCAAAGGATGCAACCTTCCCATTGGCAAACCAGTATCACTATGCCAGTGAGTTGATTGAGGAAATTCGTAATTACGCACCAAATCTGTGTATCGGTGCGGCTTGTTATCCGGAAGGCCATCCGGAAAGCGCCAATAAAGCAGAAGATATCCAGCATTTGAAGGAAAAGGTGGATGCAGGTGTGGACTTTATTACCACACAAATGTTTTTTGACAATGCCATCTTACACAATTATTTATACCGCATCAGAGAAGCAGGGGTGAATGTACCGGTTTGTGCCGGTATTATGCCAGTGACTGCTGCATCCCAGATGAAGCGTATTTTTCAATTATCTGGTACATACCTTCCGGCAAGATTCAAATCCATTTTAGACCGGTTTGGCGGAAATCCGGCAGCCATGAAGCAGGCAGGCATTGCTTATGCCACAGAGCAGATCATTGACCTCATTGCCAACGGTGTGGATCATATTCATGTATATACTATGAATAAGCCGGAAATCGCAGCACAGATTCAGGCAAATTTATCTGAGATTATCAATCTGTAGGCAGATACACTTGGTGATGGCAGGTTGTCGTTGGATATAGAAGTGGATTGCAGGCAAAGGGAGTAGCAAAAATGGAGGTGAGGCGTTTGGAAACACAGTATCCCATTCCAAGAAGAGAAGTATATCGGTATCTGGGATTGCGAAAACAGACACCGGATCCCCCTTTACAGGAACTGATTGAGGAATGTATTACAGAACTGTATCGTGTGGCAGTTCCAAAGTATTTATATAAAATATTTCCCATTCAAATTGATGCAGAACACAACCGGCTGGACTTTGGCTTTATGCAGGTGCCCTCTGTCAATCTGACCAAAAATCTAAGAGATTGTGAAAAGGCAGCTGTCATGGCAGCTACTCTGGGCGCAGATGTAGACCGGCTCATGCATCGGTATGAAGTGACTACTGCTGCCAAAAGTGTGATCTTACAGGCCGCTGCCGCCGCACTGGTGGAATCGGTCTGTGATGTCTGTCAGGAGGAAATTCGTCAGATTGCGCTGGGGGAAGGATATGGCATCCGCCCCCGGTTTAGTCCTGGTTATGGGGATTTTTCCATTTCCTTTCAAAAACCATTGATTGATACGTTACAGACCGCAAAACGGATGGGGTTGACGCTGACGGAAAGCTATATGATGGTACCGTCAAAATCCGTCACTGCGGTCATTGGATTTTCCAAAAACCATACCGTATGTCACAAGGAAGGCTGCGAAGTGTGCACATTGACCGACTGTATATACCGTAGATAATTGGGAAAAAAGTAACTGTGGGATGTTTCGCAGTTATGGAAAGGATCGTCACGATAGATATGAAAATTACAGAAAAATTAGGAAAGCAACTGTTGTTTTTTGATGGCGGCATGGGCAGTATTTTGCAGGAGCAGGGGCTGAAAGCCGGTGAACTGCCGGAAGTATGGAATCTGACCCATGGGGAGTCTATTACACAAATTGCATATGACTATTACAAAGCCGGTGCAGATGTGGCAAACACCAATACGTTTGGAGCAAACCGATTGAAATTTCCGGAAGGAGGTGAGCATTCTCTGGAAGAAATCATCGGGGCAGCAGTGGAGCATGTAAAAGAGGCAGTGCGGCGCATCCATGAAGGAGAACCGGACAGAGACTGTTACATTGCGTTGGACATTGGTCCTACGGGAAAACTGTTGAAACCTATGGGGGATCTGGATTTTGAAGATGCAGTCCGTATTTTTGCGGATGTGGTGCGCATCGGCAGCCGTCTGGGTGTGGATTTGATTCTCATTGAAACTATGAGCGATCTGTATGAGATGAAGGCGGCTGTATTGGCGGCAAAGGAAAACTGTGATCTGCCCATTTTTGCCACTGCCATCTTTGGAGAAAACGGAAAGCTGTTGACCGGTGGTACACCGGAAACAGTGGTTGCCACTATGGAAAGTCTGGGTGTGACAGCGCTGGGTGTGAACTGTGGACTGGGACCAGATCTGATGAAGCCCATGGTAGACCAACTGTTAGAATATGCCTCTATTCCTGTGATCGTGAATCCCAATGCGGGACTGCCCAGAAGCGAAGGCGGCAAGACGGTTTATGATGTAGGACCAAAAGAATTTGTAGATGATATGATCGGCATTGCAGAAGCCGGTGCATGGGGATTGGGGGGGTGTTGTGGTACCACTCCGGCGCACATTGCAGAACTGGTGAACCGGTGTAAGGATATGAAACCGAAACCAATTGTAGAAAAAAATCGTTCTGTGATCTGTTCTTATTCTAAGAGCGTTACCCTAGGCAAACGGCCGGTGCTGGTAGGAGAGCGGATCAATCCAACCGGAAAGTCTCGCTTCAAACAGGCACTCCGGGATAATAACATGGAATATATTTTGCAGGAAGGTCTGACCCAGGAGGAAAAAGGCGCCCATGTGCTGGATGTGAACGTAGGATTACCGGGAATTGACGAAACTGAGATGCTGACCGCAGCGGTAACACAGCTGCAAAGCATTTTAGATCTGCCGCTGCAGATTGATACATCCAGTGCAGAGGCAATGGAATCCGCACTGAGACGATACAATGGAAAACCACTGATCAATTCTGTCAATGGCAAGCAGGAGTCCATGGATATGATCTTTCCACTGGTACAAAAGTATGGCGGTGTGGTGGTGGCACTTCTGTTAGACGAGGGTGGTATTCCGGAAACCGCAGACGGTAGAATTGCTGTTGCTAAAAAACTGCTGGCAGAAGGTGCGAAATACGGATTGACCATTAAGGATTTTGTATTTGATGGTCTGGCAATGACTGTCAGTTCCGATACGGAAGCGGCCATTGCCACTTTGGAAACCATCCGCCGGATTCGGGATGAGCTTCACGGCTGTTCCATACTGGGTGTGTCCAATATCTCTTTTGGATTGCCAAGACGTGATATTATCAATGCTTCCTTCTTTGGTATGGCACTGCATAATGGTCTGAGTGCTGCCATCATGAATCCAAGTTCAGATGCCATGATGCAGGCCTATGACGCCTATCTGACACTATCCGGCCAGGATGAAAACTGCCAGTTCTTTACTGCCAAGTATGCAGGCACTTCGGCTCCTGTATACAATGCCGCACCGGGAACTTCCAGCGGGGCGGCACCGGCACATGCAGCTGCAGGTGGCAGTAGAACATTGGGCGAATGCATTGAAAGAGGATTAAAGGAAAGTGCAGAGGAAGTCACAGAAGAACTATTGAAGACAAGAGATTCTTTGGACATCATCAACGAAGAAATGATTCCGGCATTGGATAAGGTGGGAAAAGGGTTTGAAAAAGGCACCGTCTTTCTTCCCCAGTTGCTGATGAGTGCAGATGCAGCAAAAGCAGCTTTTGCTGTGATCCGCAGGATTCTGGATGCATCCGGACAAGGAAACCAGGAAAAGAAGGGATCTGTGATCCTAGCTACCGTGAAGGGGGATATTCATGACATTGGAAAGAATATCGTCAAGGTATTGTTGGAAAATTACGGATATGATGTGATCGATCTGGGGAAAGATGTGCCCCCGGAACTGATC
>ONWL01000007.1 GCA_900321525.1 uncultured Eubacteriales bacterium | reverse complement strand
GTTCCGAGTGTCGGGGGCAGCATATCGGCGAGATGCTCGTGAAGGATTGCCTGCAAGAAGCACCGAAGCACGGTTTCCGGGTCCTGCAGTTTAATGCGGTGGTGGAGAGCAATGTTCACGCCAGACATTTGTATGAGCGACTGGGTTTCCAACAGTTGGGCACGATTCCAAAGGAATTTCGGATGAAAGATGGATATTTTGAAGATATTTGTCCCTATTACCATATATTAGATTGAAAAATCTGCCACATTTTCGTCTCTTTTGCATAAGTTATAGTAGAGAAGGAGACAACCTTCTCCACATAATCCAAGCTGAGTGTATTAGCAAAGGTTATGTATGCAGGGAGGAAACAAATATGGCGACATTTTATAATCAGGCAACCTTGTCATTCAATGGAACATTGACGAATTCTAATGTTATCACAGGTGAATTGGTGGAAGTCCTTTCCGCAGAGAAACGGGCGATCAATGACAGTTATATCGGTACAGACAATATCACGTATGTGATCAGCATTGTCAATTCCGGCACAAGAGATTTAAACGGGATTTACGTGAAAGACAATCTGGGAGAGTACAAGCACAAAGGGACAAGCGTATTTCCGTTGACGTATGTAGAGGGAACTTTGCATTATTATGTGAATGGTGAACTTCAAGAAACACCTGACGTAACAGCAGGCCCTCCTCTGGTGATCCGTAATTTGAACATTCCGGCAGATGGAAATGCACTGTTGATTTATATAGCAGAACCCAACGAGTTTGCTTCTCCAAAAACAAAAGCAAAGATTCGAAATGTGGCTAAGATTAGCGGATCAGGTTTATGCAGGGATATAGAAGTGTATGATACCATTGGTTCAGCAGATATTGCACAGTTGAACATCAGCAAGTCCATTTCCCCAACCACTGTAATTGAAAATGGAAGATTGACCTATACCTTTGTCATTCAGAATACAGGTAATACACCAGCAACAAAAGAAGATGATGTGATTGTAACAGACACATTCAATCCAAGACTGCGAAATCTGACAGTCACATTGAACGGTACTGTACTGACCGAAGGAAACCAGTATACCTATGATAAAAAGAAAGGTGAATTTGAAACAGTGGCAGGTGTGATCACGGTTCCGGCGGCAACGTATGATCGGGAATATGATGGAGGATGGAGCATTGATCCAGGTGTGGCAGTATTACAGGTAACAGGAACAGTATGGGCGAAAAAAGGCAGGGAATTCAGCGAGGAATTGAGTGAGGAACAAAACGAGGAATCAAATGAAAAATTAAACGAAAAAACAAATGAGGAATAAAAATTCATAAGAGATAACAGATTGTATTGCATAAAGAAAACACAGCCTGTATTTGTCCAAGCTGACAGATGCAGGCTGTTGAGGTATACAGAGTTTGCCACACATGATGTAGATTGGCAGGCGGGAATTTTACATTGAAAAACTGCCCAAAATATTGTATGATGGTAATTGTTTGGGAGTCACTATTCCTCGAAGGAGAAATCTTTCCTGGTTGTCTGCAAACGAAATTGGAGTGAGATTAGGATGATATCGACAAAAGGACGCTATGCGCTGCGGGTCATGATTGATCTGGCCCAACACAATACAGGAGAATATATTTCTTTAAAGGACATTGCAGCACGACAGAACATTTCCATGAAATATCTGGAAATTATTGTGGCAGGTATGAATAAAAGTGGTATGCTGTTGAGCCAGAGAGGAAAGCTGGGAGGTTACCGACTGGCCAGAGGACTGGAAGACTATACCATTGGTCAGATATTGAAATGTTCAGAAGGCTCCATGGTACCTGTGAACTGTCTGGAGGGAGATACTAATTTGTGTGAATATTCCGGCAGCTGTATCACGCTGCCCATGTGGCAGAAGCTGGATCGAATCATGGATGACTATCTGGAGAACATCACACTGGCAGATCTATTGAATGGAAATGTATAGGAGGCAGAGAAAAGAGACATCTTTTGACGAGAATTCAGATGTTTTTTGGAGAAAATTATATTGACGGAAGCAGTATTTTGTGTTATAACACGTTATAACAGGGTGTGTCCCTGGTATACTGGCAAATGCATAGAAGAGAAGGAGTACTTATTTTCTGAAGCGCAGAGAGAAGATGGCAGGTGTGAATCTTCGTGAGGGAGATAAGGAAGCAGTCTTAGAGCAGTGAACCGAAACGCAGTGAGTAGGCTTCAACGGAGTCCCACCGTTACAGGGGAGGACATTGAACTGTCTATCAGACGGGAGATGTCGTTGAGTGCAGAGGATTCTCTGAAATTAGGTGGTAACACGGATTTGATTCGCCCTAAGTTGTATACAGATACAGCTTAGGGCTTTTTTCGTGCCATAAGATCAGAGCAGCAAATGAAAATGAAAAGAGAGGAGATCAGAAAATGAAAACGTTTGAAAAATCCCACAAATTAGATAATGTGTGTTATGATGTAAGAGGGCCGGTTGTAGATGAGGCAAATCGTATGATGGATGCCGGTGTGCAGATTTTAAAGCTGAATATCGGGAATCCGGCACCATTTGGCTTTACAGCACCACAGGAAATCATTGAGGATATGGCGTATAACCTTCGTGTGTCAGAGGGGTATTCCGATTCCAAGGGTATTTTTCCCGCACGAAAGGCAATCATGCAGTATTGCCAGAACAAGCATATCCCCAATGTAGGTATCAATGATATTTATACCGGAAACGGTGCCAGTGAGTTGATTACCATGTGTATGCAGGGGTTACTGGACAATGGAGATGAAGTGCTGGTTCCGGCACCGGACTATCCGCTGTGGACCGCATCTGTCAATCTGGCAGGCGGTAAGGCAGTACACTATATTTGTGATGAGCAGGCAAACTGGTTTCCGGACATTGCAGACATTAGAAGTAAGGTGACAGAACATACAAAGGCGATCGTCATTATCAATCCCAATAATCCTACCGGTGTGTTGTATCCAAAGGAAGTGTTGGAGGACATTGCAGCAGTGGCAAGAGAATTTGGACTGATCATTTTCTCCGATGAGATTTACGACCGTCTGGTATTGGATGGGGAAGGGGAGCATGTATCCATTGCTTCTCTGTGCCCGGATCTGTTTTGTATTACGTTAAATGGTCTGTCCAAGTCTCACAGAATTGCAGGCTTCCGTGTAGGGTGGATGTGTTTGAGCGGTGAGAAGTCTCATGTGAAAGGATATATTGAAGGTTTGAATATGCTTTCTTCTATGCGCCTCTGCTCCAATGTACCGGCACAGTCTATTGTACAGACTGCACTGGGCGGGTTCCAGAGTGCAGATGAATTGCTGCTGCCCGGAGGCAGAATTTACGAGCAGAGAAACTTTATTTACAAGGCATTGAATGACATTCCGGGCATTACGGCCGTGAAGCCGCAGGCAGCATTTTATATTTTCCCGAAGATTGACACAGAGAAATATCATATCCGCAATGATGAACAGATGATGCTGGACTTCCTTCGCCAGCAGCATGTACTGATGGTGGCAGGAACCGGGTTCAACTGGCATGAGCCGGATCACTTCCGCATTGTTTATCTGCCAAGAATTGCAGAACTGGAGGAGGCAATGAATAAATTTGAGTTATTCTTAAAGAATTACAGACAGTATTAAGTCCAGTGGGATGCTGAAAGGAAACGCCCTGACCAACGTACATGATGGTGTTTGGTCGGGGCGGAATTGCTGTTGTTCATATATAACAGGCATTTTAATATAAAAGATAAGAAATCAGACTGTCGAAAATACCCAATGCCCATGCAATGATCAGACTGATGATGCAGACCACGGGAAACCAGTATTTTTCGAAAATTCGCAAAATGAATTTGATAATCCAGTATACGATATACATAATCAGGATGATCACTGCCAGATGCATGGCAATGACCACCAGTGCATAAAGGATAAAATTAAAATCCAGCATATGACCTCCTTATGAAAAGATAGAAATACGATCCTGCAAAGTGTGTTGCACTTGAATGGATGCAGCTATTATATCATAAATTGTGATAGATAGAAAATGCTTTTTTACAGGAATTCTGATAATTTCCGTAGCCCGTATGGTTTTTCAGGTGCATCAATTCCTTATCCAGCAGGGCTTTTGCCACTTTTTGTCCAATCAAACTCAATTGGTGGTATTTGTAAATCAGTTCTCTATCCTCTTCTGAAAAAATGGTATCCTCTTCTGTAAACTCGTCCAGAGAGCAGTGGAGCGCATGGGCAATTTTGCACATGTTTTGAAAAGACGTATCGATGTAACCGGCACTGATTTTGGTCAGGGTACTAACGGAAATACCAGTCAATTCTGCAAGTTGCTCCAATGTAATGTGTTGTTCTTTTCGTAATGTATCAAATTTTTTCTTGTTCATAAGATTAACTCCCTTCTGAATGAGGCAGAATCTTCCGTATATGGAAGCATCATATTAAGTAGTGTAAGAAAACAGAAAAAGCATTTCTGTTATTTGGAATTGTAGATTCATCTATTTCCTGTTATGATAAGGTTGTTTCGGTGCTTCGAACAACGACAAACAAACCGCTTTAACAAAACAAGCATATTGTAACACAAAAATAGGAAATGTGGAGCGAAAATGCAAAGGTGATAGTAAAACGTAAGACCTTTGTAAAGTAGGTAAAGATTTCGTAAGAATCAGGCAAAAGGCAGGATTGGGAATCAATGCCGCGGCAAGACAGAAGGACAATTGAGAAATACTGGGAGTGGAGGAGTTATTTATGGTAAAAGTAATGCTTGCAGATTGCGACAAGATGGAACGGGACAGATTAGAACAGGCGATTACAGAAGAAAAGGGATTACAGTTGTGTGGTTCTACAGGAAATGGAAAAGAATTGGTGGAACTGGCAAAACAGGTGCACCCGAATGTAATTGTCATGGATCTGGTTCTTCCATATATGGACGGAATCAGTGTATTAGAAGCATTGCAGCAGGAAATGGCAGAGGAAAGACCGGAAGTCATTGTACTGACCAGAATACAAAGTGAAACCATGCTACAGGCAGCCATTGCAGGCGGTGCAGCATATTACATATTAAAGCCATATGATAAGAAAAGGCTAATGAACCGGATTTACGAAGCCGGAAGAGCAGAGGAAACTTCTATGGAATTTTATTCCGTACCACCTGCCCGTAAAAGATGTGATACATTGGAGCAGGAAATTGATCGTAGAATCAGTGCGGCAGGTGTGCCTCATCATATCAAGGGGTATCGGTATTTGAATACAGCCATTCGCATGTGCATTGAGGATATGGATAAGTTAAATGGTGTCACAAAAGATTTATATCCCAGCATTGCCAAAGCGTATGATACTACACCCAGCAGAGTGGAGCGTGCCATTCGCCATGCTATAGAGGTTGCTTGCACCAGAACCATTCCCGATGGAAATAATGAACTGTACCAGTTTCTGATCACACCGGATGGAAAACGACCTACCAATTCCGAATTCATTGCATTTATGTCAGATCAGATTCGGCTGGAAGGATATATCGCCTGATCGGTAATTGAGAAGCTATGGCACTGAACGCCTTTCATCAAAATTTTCATTTGAAAAACACACTTTCGCTTCGGTTCCAAAAAGTGCAAGAAGATTTATGGAAGTTCCCTCTCGAGTGTGCTATACTGTTCTTATGTGAAAACGTGAGAAGAGGAGAACAGGGTTATGGCATTTACCCATTTACATGTACATACAGAATATAGTCTGTTAGATGGTTCCTGTAAGATTCCGGAATTGTGTAAGCGGGCGAAGGAACTGGGATATGACAGCCTGGCAATCACGGATCATGGTGTCATGTATGGCGTCATTGATTTTTATAAAGCGGCAAAGGAAGCCGGTATTAAGCCCATCATTGGCTGTGAGGTGTATGTGGCACCAGGCTCCCGGTTTGACAGGGAGACTTCTACAGGAGATGACAGATATTACCATCTGGTACTGCTGGCGGAAAATGATCTGGGCTATCACAATCTGGCAAAGATTGTGTCTAGAGGATTTATTGACGGCTATTATTACAGACCCCGTGTAGACTTAGAGGTGCTGGAACGATACCATGAAGGGATCATTGCCTTAAGCGCCTGTCTGGCAGGAGAAGTACAGCGACACATCGTCCGTGGCTTTTACGAAGAAGGAAAAAAAGCCGCACTGCGGTATCAGGAGATTTTTGGAGAGGGAAATTTCTTTTTAGAGATACAGGATCATGGTATTCCGGCACAGAAGACCGTCATTGCCAGTTTGCTGCGTATGTCCAAGGAAACCGGAATCGGACTGGTGGCAACAAACGATATTCACTATATCAATGCGGAGGATGCAGCGGCACATGATATTTTGCTGTGTATCCAGACCAATAAAAAAGTAGGCGATGAAAATCGGATGCGGTATGAGGGCGGGCAGTATTTCCTGAAATCAGAGGAGGAAATGCGCGCTCTGTTCCCTTTTGCAGGAGAAGCATTGGATAACACCCACAAAATTGCAGACCGATGTAACGTGGAAATTGAATTTGGTGTGACCAAACTGCCGAAATTCCATGTACCAGAAGGATATACCTCATGGGAATATTTACAGAAGCTCTGCTATGAGGGGCTGGCAAAGCGGTATGAAGATGCAGAGGGTCAGATTCGCAAAAAGATGGAGTATGAGCTGGATGTGATCCGCACCATGGGATATGTGGACTACTTCCTGATTGTATGGGATTTCATTCATTTTGCCAGAAGTCAGGACATTATGGTAGGACCGGGACGAGGCTCTGCTGCCGGCAGTCTGGTTTCCTATGCGCTGGGCATTACCAACATTGATCCTCTGCGCTACAATCTACTGTTTGAGCGTTTTTTAAATCCGGAGCGTGTGTCCATGCCGGATATTGACATTGACTTCTGTTTCGAGAGACGACAGGAAGTGATTGATTATGTCAATCGGGTTTATGGCGAAGAAGAAGTGGTGCAGATCGTCACCTTTGGTACTATGGCGGCAAAGGGTGTGATCCGGGATGTGGGCCGGGCGCTGGATCTGCCTTATTCCCTGTGTGATTCCATTGCCAAGATGATTCCAAATGAACTGAATATCACCATCGAGAAGGCTTTGAAGATGAATCCGGAGCTGAAAAGTCTGTATGACTCCGATGAACAGATTTGCCATCTCATTGACATGTCCAGAAGACTGGAAGGTTTGCCCAGACATACTTCCATGCATGCGGCAGGTGTGGTCATCAGTCAGCTGCCGGTAGAGGAGTATGTGCCGTTGTCCAAAGGGGCGGACGGTTCCATTACCACTCAGTATACCATGACCACATTAGAGGAACTGGGACTGTTAAAAATGGACTTCCTGGGACTGCGTACCTTGACGGTGATTCAAAATGCAGTCCGCAATGTAAAAGAAAACAGGGGAATTGAGATTGACATTGATCACATCGATATGGATGACAAGGATGTACTCTCTTCCATTGGAACCGGTAAGACAGAGGGCGTATTCCAGTTGGAAAGTTCCGGAATGAAAAGCTTTATGAAGGAATTGAAGCCGGAGTCTCTGGAAGATATCATTGCCGGAATTTCGCTGTATCGTCCCGGCCCTATGGATTTTATCCCCAAGTACCTGAAAGGCAAAAATGACCGTTCTTCCATTACCTATGACTGCCCACAGCTGGAGTCTATTTTAGGACCTACCTACGGTTGTATCGTTTATCAGGAGCAGGTCATGCAGATCGTGCGGGACTTGGCTGGTTATACGCTGGGGCGGAGCGATTTGGTCCGCCGTGCCATGTCCAAGAAAAAGGGTTCTGTCATGGAAAAAGAGCGACAGAATTTTGTGTATGGCAATGAGGAAGAAGGGGTAAAAGGCTGTATTGCCAATGGCATACCGGAACAGGTGGCACAGACTATTTATGATGAAATGATCGACTTTGCCAAGTACGCCTTTAATAAGTCTCATGCGGCTGCCTATGCAGTGGTATCCTATGAGACGGCTTATTTGAAGTATTACTATCCGGCAGAATATATGGCAGCACTGATGACTTCTGTGGTAGACAATGTGACCAAAATTTCTGAATATATTCAGGTGTGCAGGCAGATGGGCATCAAAATTCTGCCACCGGATATCAATGCAGGTGGTAGCGGGTTTGCGGTAGACGGAGAACATATCCGCTACGGGCTGTCTGCCATTAAGAGTATCGGAAAGTCTGTCATCCATACCATTGCGGCAGAGCGGGATGCCAATGGTCCTTACACGGATTTGAAGGATTTCATCACCCGGCTCTCTGGTAAGGAAGTGAACAAGCGCACCATTGAAAGTTTCATCAAGGCAGGCGCATTAGACAGCCTGGGGGGGACCAGACGGCAGAAAATGATGGTGTATTCCGATGTGTTGGATGAAGTGAACCGGGAGAAGAAGCAGGCACTGACTGGCCAGATGAGTCTGTTTGACTTTGTGGATGAAGAAGCGAAGGAAAGTTTTGCCATCCAGTATCCGGAAGTGGGGGAATTTTCCAGCCGGGATCTGCTGATGATGGAAAAGGAAGTGTTAGGCATCTACGTCAGCGGCCATCCGTTAGAAGAGGATCAGGGGGTGTTAAAGAAAAACACCAATGCAGTGTCGTCTGATTTTGTGGTAGATGAGGAAACCGGAAAGGCCAATGTGATGGACAACACAAGAGTGGTGTTGGGGGGCATGGTAGCTGGTAAAACGATAAAGGCAACCAAGACCGGGCAGATGATGGCATTTGTCACATTGGAGGATATGACAGGCAGCGTGGAGATCCTTGTTTTTCCAAAGGATTACGAACAGTATCGCCGGTATCTGAATGACAACCAGAAGCTGCTGGTCAGCGGCAGAGTATCTATTGGAGATGACCCCCAGGGCAAATTGATCTGTGAAAAGATGGTGCCTTTTGAGGATGTGCCCAGAGAAGTGTGGATTCAGTTTGCCACTAAGGATGCATTTCAGGAACAGGAGCAGGAATTGTTGGAAGTCCTGTCTTCCTGGGATGGCAACGACGGTGTGGTTGTTTTTCTCAAGGATACCAGACAGTACAAGCGTCTGCCAGCCAACCGGAATGTAGACGTCAGCGGGGAACTGCCTCAGCTGTTGAGAGAAAAATACGGAGTGGAAAATGTAAGGATTGCAGACAAATCCGTGGGATTGATATAAAGTCAGGCAATTGCCTGGATATAAAGGAATGGAAAGGATAAAAGGACAGAAAGATGATTACAACCAGTAACAATGCAAAGGTGCGGAAGGTATTGCAGCTGCAAAAGAAGTCCAAACTTCGGAAGGAGGAACGGCTTTTTATTGTGGAAGGCCCCAAGATGTATGAGGAACTGCCGGTAGAACGGATTGAAAGTGTATTTGTGTCAGAGAGTTTTTACCATGCACCGGAGAATAAGGCATTGCTGCGTAAATATGAATATGAAGTGGTAAAGGATGCCGTGTTTGCGGATATGTCTGATACCAAAACCCCGCAGGGCATTCTGGCGGTGGCGGCTCAGTATCGGTATGAACTGGCAGATTTACTGCCAAAGAAACGTCCTCCATTCCTGTTGGTACTGGAGCAGATTCAGGATCCGGGCAATCTGGGCACTATGATCAGAACAGGGGAAGCAGCAGGTATCACCGGCGTGATCATGAGTCAGGATACAGTGGATATTTACAATCCAAAGGTGATCCGTTCTACGATGGGTTCCTTGTATCGTGTACCCTTTTTTGTGGCAGATGACCTGTCGGCAGTGCTGACCCGGTTAAAAGGAGAGGGCATTGCCTTTTATGCTGCCCATTTAAAGGGGATTCAGCATTATGATGCTTGTGATTACCGCACTGCCTGTGGTTTTCTGATCGGAAATGAGTCCAATGGCCTGTCTGATCAGGTAGCAGAACTGGCAGATTGTAAGATTCGGATTCCTATGGCAGGGAAAGTAGAGTCTTTGAATGCGGCTGCTGCAGCAACAATCCTGATGTTTGAGGGAGCAAGACAGCGAAGAGTATAAGTTGTTACAATTTTTTTTCACATTTGACGGAGAGGTTTCTTCGTCGAATGTGATATTTTTTTGTCAAAAAAGAGCGGCAAAAAACCACTGCAACAGATGGAATGTCTCGAAAACTGGTCTGTTTCTCCACTTCAAGGAAGAATTTTAAATATTTTCGGGGGTCATGCGATGGATATATACAGGAAAAACTTGACAAGAGCTGGAAAATCTGTTACTATATGCTTGTAACAAATCTGTAACAACATCACAACAAATGTAAAAAAATGGTATTTATTCAGAAATCAGCAAAATGAAATTGAGGTGAATCTGGATATTTACAAAAATTGTTTTTGGAGGATCTATGAAAGGGTTGAAAGGAAGATTCGCCAAGGCATGTACAGTAAGTATTTTGACATTGACTCTGATGGGAAGTCATGTCTCTACTGCATATGCAGCTGGCGAAGATGACCGTACTGCCGATGAAACAGACTGGCTTTATCAGGATTTTGATATGATCAATCCTGAGCTGGTAGGTGCATTGAATCAGAATCAGACGGAAACTTCTGTTACATTGGAAGGTGTGGTCAGTACAGCGGCAGATGAAACAGAGGAGAAAGGCAAGACAGACAGAGCGTCTGAGATGCTGGCATCTGCTACAGAAGACCGGAATGCAGAAACTGGAACAAAAAAATTGCGCATTGCCATCGGTACATTTACAGAGGCGAACAAAGCGCATAAAGAGATGGAACTGGAATTGACAGATAAAGTAGTTGTAGATCCATCTGCGGAAGAGTCCGTGACTGTGTATGAAAAGGAAAGCACGGATAGTGAAAAAGTGGGCACGATGAGAGCCGGTGATGGTGCCAGCGTGATTAGTGAAACAGATGACTGGTATGAGATTTCTTCCGGCAAGACAGAGGGGTTTGTACAGAAGTCAGATGTGTTGAGCGGTCAGGCAGCGGCTGTTGCAGTGGTAGACGGACTTGGACTGACAGCCATTGTAAATGTAAAAAGTATAAATATTCGCCTGGAAGCGGATACAGAAGCTGAGATTTTGGATGTGGCAGAGAAATCCGATACATTCAAAATATTAGAAGAAGGAAGAGATTGGACAAAGATCCTTTGTGCAGACGGTAAGACAGAAGGCTATTTGTCCACTGCGTGTATTACTGTGGAATTACCTGTATTGGGCGAGGCCGTATCAGTAGAAGAAGAAAAAGAAGCAAAACGTCAGGCAGAAGAGGCTGCAGCGAAGAAAGCAGCAGAAGAAGAGGAGTCTCGTCAGGCAGAGGAAGAGGCACGTTTGGAAGCAGAGCGTCTGGAAGAAGAACGCATTGCAGAGGAATCCCGTCAGGCAGAGGAAGAGGCAGAAGCAGCCAGAAAGGCAGCAGAAGCAGAAGCAGCCAGAATCGCAGCAGAACAGGAAGCGATTCGTATTGCAGAGGAAGAAAAGGCTGCACGAAAAGCAGAAGAACAGAGATTGGCAGAGGAAGAAGCAGCCAGAAAAGCAGCGGCGGCAGAATCCTTAGCTGCACGGAAAGCAGAAGAAGAGAAAGCGGCGCGTCTCGCAACAGAGATTGCAGCTGTAAACAATGATGATGTTGCATCAGATGGCGCGTTACAATATGTAGGAAATTTCCGTATTACATATTATTGTTCCTGTGAGATTTGTTGTGGAAAGACCACCGGACGTACTTCCAGTGGGACATCAGCCACACAGGGGCGTACCATTGCAGTGAATCCATCTCAGATTCCATATGGCACACATGTGATCATCAATGGACATGAGTATATAGCAGAAGATTCCGGCGTGGGAAGCAATCAGATTGATATTTATGTGAATAGTCATGAAGAAGCGTTGAAAAAAGGTCTTAGTTACAGTGATGTATATATCAGAAAATAAAAAGCACTTACCAGTGCAGGTGAATCGTAAGGTTCACCTGCTGGAAGTGCTTTTTTGCTTTATAGGAAATTCTTATGAAGTAACAGAAAAATTCTGTGGCCCAAAAAGTGCGACCTGAGAATTCTTTTCTGTTTATTCGATAACAGTGCCAATCTTTCCCTGTACTGCTTTTAATGCATTAGGCAGAGAAGTAATATATGCCTTTCTATCTGTACCGGATGTGACAAAGTTGATTCCGGCAGCCAGTTTTGGCATACCGCCGGACTGGGACAGTCCGCCTTCTTCCAGAATCTTCAGACCTTCTGTTACAGAAACATGTGCCAGCGGTTGTTCCTGCTCTGTCTTTTCATGAAGCAGCAGACAATCAGTGGCAGTGAGGATCAACAGTGCATCTGCATCTAACTCATGTGCAAGCTTTGCCGCTGTGGCATCCTTTTCAATGACAGCACTGGCACCCTTTAAGCGTGTACCCTGCTCCAACACCGGAATACCACCACCGCCTCCGGCGATGACGATCTGACCTGCATCGGAAAGTGCCTTGATGGAGTCAATTTCATAGATTTCGATTGGAGTAGGAGAAGCAATGATGCGCTGGTATCCTTCCCCCTTCTCTGTAACATAGTTGCCCTTTGCCACTTCAGCATCTGCCTCTTCTTTGGTGAGAATACGGCCGATGGTTTTCATCGGGTGATTGAATGCGGCGTCAAAAGGATCCACCTTCACCTGTGTGATGATGGTACATACCGGTTTGTAAATGCCTCTGTTCAGTAACTCGGTGCGGATGGCATTTTGTAAGTCAAATCCCATAAAACCCTGACTCATGGCACTGCATACAGACATAGGGGAGGCGGTGAAACCGTCCTGGCTGTGATTCTTGGCAAATTCATTCATGGCGGTATGGATCATACCCACCTGTGGACCGTTGCTATGGGTCAGTACGACCTGATATTTGGCTTCTACTAAATCGACAATCGCACTGGCCGCAGCGGCTACTCCCTTCTGCTGTTCCGGCAGATTGGTACCAAATGCATTGCGTCCGATGGCTACCACTATTTTCTTTCCTTTCATGGCAGAAAACCTCTCTTTCTTCCTGTCTATTTTCCTGATTTCGAAGGGAGTGTCTATGACAACCCCTGACACTTCGACATGCAATTCAGGTAATGATCCACATTTGCTGGAATTTTGGATCGTGATCAATTCAGTTATGTTGTTTGACAGAATATATACATCTAATATACCATTGTAACAGTTTTGTTGCAATCAAAATCATGAAAAAACAGAAAAAAGTAAACAAAATCAGATGAAGCAGTGGTGTTGTGCAAGGAGAAAACAGATGCGGTGGAATCAGGGCGCGATCAGTGAAGGATCAAACCGTGACGTGGGTTAGGAAAAGTCGGCAAAGATCAAACTGTGATGTAGGTTCAGGAAAAGTGGGATAGGCAGATATAGAACCGGCAATTGGGCAATCAAGTGATTGGGGGAATCCGTATCCGATCTGGTATGGGATCGGCGAAAAAGAACACATATTAGAATGACAAAATACAGGAATCCTGTTATAATACAACTGTTGTAGTGAAAGAAATGATGGTTCGGAAAATCTCATCTATAAAGGCAATGGGAAATGGATGTTTGCCTGTGAATGGGAAGATACAACATTTTGACCAATAGATTGAAGAAGAAAGGCTGGCATGGCAGTATGAAAAAGAAAGTGGTGGTAGGCATGTCCGGAGGAGTGGATTCCTCCGTGGCAGCATATTTGTTAAAAGAGCAGGGATATGATGTGATCGGCGTGACCATGCAGATCTGGCAGGAGGAAGATCCCATTCTCATGGAACATGAAGGCGGCTGCTGCGGTTTGTCCGCAGTGGATGATGCATCCCGTGTGGCACGGACCCTTGGGATTCCCTATTATGTGATGAATTTTCGCAAAGAGTTTCAGGAGCATGTCATTGATTATTTTGTGAAAGAATATTTACAGGGCAGAACCCCCAATCCCTGTAATGCCTGTAATCGGTTCGTCAAGTGGGAAGCATTGTTGGAAAAGAGCATTGCATTAGGGGCGGATTACATTGCAACCGGTCATTATGCCCAGATCATGCAGCTGCCAAATGGCCGTTATACCATCCGCAAATCTGTGACAGAAGCAAAAGACCAGACCTATGCACTGTACCGGCTGAATCAGTTCCAGTTGGCCCATACACTGATGCCAGTGGGGCAGTACCACAAAGATGAGATTCGCCGGATCGCAGAGACCATCGATGTGCGGGTATCGGTGAAACGGGATAGTCAGGAAATCTGTTTCATCCCGGATGGAGATTATGCGGCCTTCTTAGAGCGCAGCGCCGGGACACAGGTGCCGGGAGCCGGAAACTTCGTGGATACCAAGGGCAATGTGATCGGTCGCCATAAGGGCATCACCCACTATACCATTGGACAGCGCAAAGGACTGAATCTGGCCATGGGACATCCGGTCTTTGTCACAGAAATCCGGCCGGAAACCAATGAGGTGGTCATTGGGGAAAGCGAAGAGGTATTTGCCAGTGCTCTGTTGTGCAATGAATTGAATTTCATGTCCATTCCGGACATCACGGAACCGGTGCGGCTCATGGCCAAGATCCGCTATGCTCACAAAGGGGCGCCATGCACCGTCAGCAGAGAAGGCGAAGACTTGTTGAAAGTCATCTTTGATACGCCCCAAAGAGCCATCACACCGGGTCAGTCGGTGGTGTTTTATGATGGAGACTGCGTGGCAGGGGGAGGAACCATTCTCGGAAAGGTGGAGGAGTAGAAAAGATTATAAAATACATTTAAATTCAGGAGAAAAATTTAGATAAAATTAAACATATTTAAACATAAGAAAAAATTTTAAATGAAATAAAATATATTTTATTTTGTTGCAACTTCTTGAAAAATATGATAGGATAAATATAGAAGATATGATAGATGATTGTGTCTGTGACTGTGAAGGTATGGAGCAGTGACATGTTTTGCAGGAAGGAGAGCAGCGATGATCAAACGAGAACTATATTTAGATCGGATACGTCCTTTTTATGATTCAGAGATGGTGAAAGTGATTACTGGTATCAGACGATGTGGAAAATCCACCATTATGCGGCAGATTATAGAGGAATTGCAGGAACGTGTCAGTGAAGAGAACCATATTATATATCTAAATTTTGAAGATTACAAATATCGAAAATTGACAGATCCGGATGCATTTTATGGATATATAGAAGAAAAATTACAGGGAGACGGGAAATATTATCTGTTATTTGATGAGATACAGAACGTGAAAGAATTTGAATTGGTGATCAATTCTTTCCGCGCCACCCATGATGCCAGTATTTTTATCACTGGATCCAATTCCAGGCTGTTGTCAGGAGAACTGGCAACTCATTTAAGTGGCAGAACATTATCATTTCGCATTCTTCCTTTTAATTTTCGTGAATTTTGTCAATATAAAGAGGAACAGGGAGATGGCCGCTCCAAAGAGGCGTTGTTGGAAGAATATATGATATGGGGTGGATTTCCACTGGTATGTCAGGAGAAGACAGAAAGCAGCAAGGAAGTGATATTGTCTAATATTTATGATTCGGTTGTGTTAAAGGATATTATTATGCGAAATCAGATTGCTTCTCCGACAGCGTTGGAACGGATATTAGATTATGTCGTGGCAAATTCTTCCACAACAATCTCAGGGAATTCCATTGTAGGTGCATTGTCAGAGGGGGATCAAATGGTTTCCGTCCCAACAGTATATGATTATTTAAAGTATATTTCGGATGCCTGTATCTGTGACAAGGTATCTCGCTATGATATTCGCGGAAAAAAGATTTTAAGCAGAGAAGAAAAAACATATGTATGCGATTTGGGTTTTTTCCATATGAAAAAGAATCGGGTAAAAGAGGAATACAATTATATCATTGAAACCATTTGTTACAATGAACTGATTTCCAGAGGATACCAGGTCTATATTGGAAAGACTTATAAAGGTGAGGTGGATTTTATTGCAACCAAAGGGGAACGGCGGATTTATATACAAGCCACCTATCTGCTGGCAGGCGAACAAACTATAGAAAGAGAGTTTGGCGTGTATCGAACCATTCCGGATAACTATCCTAAGTATGTGATTAGTATGGATCCCATCTCTATGTCAAGAGATGGTGTGGTGCATTTGAAATTGGTGGATTTTTTGTTGAAAGAGAGTATGGAAAGGTAATTCATGTGATGGAAAATAGGTGATTGCGAAACTATGATACCGAACGCCTTTCATCAAAATTTTTATTAAAAAAACGTACTCTCGCTTTGAACCATTCGTAAGAATGATGTCCATAGCAACGGTACTAATGTGCAGGCTGTGTTCTGGTCAGATGAAAGAGTTTCGCAAACGCTTATGTGATTAGAAAAGATGTGAGGAGATGCATCAAAGATGGGAAAGAGGATATTGATTACAGGCATCACCGGGTTCTTAGGAAAACGGGTGGCGGCTCATTTTCGTGAAGGGTATGAGTTGTTGATGCCTGCCCATGAGGAGTTGGACATTACAAATCAGAGTTGGGTGGAACAGTATTTTCATCAGCACAGACCGGATGTGGTCATTCACTGTGCGGCGGTGTCGGATATCGGAGTGTGCGAGCAAAATCCGGAATCTTCCCGCCTGATCAACGTGACAGGCAGCGAGAACATTGCCCGTGCAGCAAAAACCATCGGCGCAAAGTGTATTTTATGCAGTTCCGATCAGGTGTATACAGGCGGCTGCCAGCGTACGCCCCATGAGGAAGAAGAGGTACTTTCGCCGGTCAATGGATACGGCAGGCAGAAGGCAGAGGCAGAGCAGAACTGTCTCCGGCTCAATCCGGACTGCATCTTGCTGCGCCTGACATGGATGTATGATCCGGTAGACAGGGGAGACAGACCCAGAGGAGATTTTGTGCGGATCCTGACAGAAGGCATACAGAAGAAACAGAAACTGGTCTTTTCAGATCAGGATTACCGGGGCATCACCTCTGCCATGGAAGTGGCCCGGAATATGGAGCGGCTCTTTGACCTGCCGGGCGGTATCTATAATTTTGGCTCGCCCAATGAAAAGAGTGTGTATGAAACTGCAAAAGAAGTGTTGGAACGACTGGATCAGGATACCACCCTGGTGACTGTAAAAGAGGATGTGCCTGCAATACCACGGAATCTGGTCATGAGCCAGGAGAAGCTCAACGGGTATGGGATTTCTTTTGCGTCGACGGTAGAGGGCGTATGCCAGGCACTGGAATTGTCTCTTGCATTTTCTGACAATATTGATTAAACTATACATAAGAAAGTATGTTGGACAGTTTGTGTATATAAAAATTAAGAATTATGGAGGTGTGGTGTATGATGTACCCATTTATGACATTGAATGATGACACTGAAATTACGCACTCAGAAATGCTGGAAGATGGAA
>ONWL01000108.1 GCA_900321525.1 uncultured Eubacteriales bacterium | reverse complement strand
TTTCCGCGACGCGGCGGAAGCCGAAGCGTTCGTACAGCCGCCGGGCCCGGGCGTTATCACACAGGACGGTCACCTTCATATCCCGGGCTTCATCCAGCGCGCCCACGGCGAAGGTTACCGCCGCCGTGCCAAGGCCCACGCCCTGGAATTCCGGCTGCACATACAGCCATGCCACCAGTGCCACAAACAGCAGACCACAGATGACACTGGTAATGACAGAGCGTCTCCACAACAGTTTTTTATGCCGCTTGACAAACAACTCATGCAGATACTCAAATCCATGCCGGTTGCTGGACACCGTTGTGTTGTCAGAAATCAGGTTCCGGCTGTTTAATGTCTCCATCTGCACCTCATCGGTATCCGGATGCAGCACCTTCCAGGATAGCTGCTGGCAGATTTCCCTGTAGTAAGGAAAGGTTCGGATGTATGGAATACAGCAGATACCTGCCACTGTTCCTGCCAACATCCCGATTACAAGTATGTTGAGGGGAAGGGGATGATGAAACAGTACCGGCAGATAAGCCGCTGCCACAAGCCCCGTCACCAGAAGTCCTACACTGTTTTTGGGAAACAGATGGGCATAGTCTTTTGTGTTCTGATACCGGTACAGCCGCAGAGCAGAAACCGCCAGTTTCACCCCGATGACGCATGCCGTCAGCAACAGTCCCATCCGGATTTTCATGCCAAATACCAAGCCAAACAAAATACCTGCCGTCAGGTAGCCTGCTGCGGTAGACACCAGAAATGTCACATATTCCACCAGCTCATACCGCCTTCCATCCATCCGCATCAGTATGACCCCGTAATACATCTCTTTTGTGTCAGTCAAAAATTTCTGGTGTACCCACGCACCTGCCAGACATAAGAAAAACAAGACGTGTACATATCCGCCTGCTCCATCAGGGGACAGTGCAAATCCTCTTCCAGACAAAACTCGTTCTGTCCAGCCTGTCCCAAATCCGCCATATAATACAAAAACCGGCAGTGCTGCCATCACCAGAAAATACAATAGTTTCAAAAACGCTGCCTTTGCCAGACCGCTGCCCACTGCCAGAAGCGCCACCACAAATTTCAGCACCTGGTTTCCATGCAGGGTATATGGAATCTTCTTTCTAATCAGCGGCAGTTTCCGCAGCAGATACAGTTCTTCATTGACTTTATAAGTATGATGAAGACGATAGATCAATTCCCATGTATGCATCTCTTACTCTCCATTCTCCCGAAGTGCCTCCAGAATCTTCTCCCGAAATGCCTGCTGGTCTAAAGATTCCTTCTCTACCCGTTCCAGTTCCCCGTGATTGAGCAGTACGATCACATCACACAGATCCAAGGCCAGATCCATGATGTGGGTCGAAAAAATGGTGATCCGTCCTTGTTTCTGTTCCTTTAACAGCTGCTTCATCTCCTCTGCCACTACCACATCCAGCGAGGTTAGTGGCTCGTCTAACAGCAGAATTTTGGGCTTTGCCATCAGATTCACCAGCATCTGCATCTTATTTTTCATTCCGTGAGAATAATCCTTCAATAGTCTGTCTCTGTCTTCTGCCTGAATCTGAATCAGATCAAAATACACATCCAGAGACTCCGGTGCAGGCACCGTCTGTCCATTGATCTCCATAAAAAATTTCAAAAACTCTCTTGCTGTCAAAAACTCCGGCACAGTAGGGGTAGAGAGCACATAACCGATCTCCTCCGGCTTCACTTCCTGTGCTCCACCTTCCTCTTCCAGATAAAACCTTCCGCCCTGCACCATCTGGTCTTGATTCAGACAATTAAACAGGGTGGTCTTCCCTGCCCCGTTGCGTCCTAACAACCCATAAATCAATCCTTCTTCAAATGTGAAATCAATATCCCGCAACACTTCTTTTGCATCATAACTTTTCTTCAAATGCTCCACCACAAGTTTCATTGGTTCTGCTCTCTCCTTGTCTCATCATTGTGAAATGCTGTGCTTCGACCGAAACCTGCCTCTCCGTCTGTTTCTGATCGGATCACAGCGTTTCACAACAACCCACTCTCCTGATGTGACAGTATGCCCACTGGCATATGCCACCTTTTTTGTACTGTAATATTTATTGTAACGCAAGTTTTAATTCTGTGCAAGTTTTATTCTTTCATTTTTCTTACAATTGCAAACCAGGCTAAAAAACGATCTGCATTCCACATAGAATGTTGACATAAAATTTCTATATGCATTTTGCTCATATTATGTTATACTGTATTTGCAGAGTTTTCATCGACGCCGTCCACTTCACAAAGGAGTGTGCGCACTATGACCAATCACACAATTTTCGACACACTGTACAGTGCCGGTCAAAAGTCCGCTTATAACGCTGCCTGTAAGCAGCTGTTGTCTGAGCGTATCATTCTGGCATGGATTCTGAAACATTGTGTCAAAGAGTTTCACGACTGCGATGTCTCAGATATTGCCAGACAGTACATCGAAGGAACCCCTCAGGCTTCTAAACTACCTCTCCTGCCCAATGCCTCTTCTTCCAAGATTCATGGCATTGGCAACGAGGATGCCAGCCTTCACGAAGGCACTGTCACTTATGACATCCGCTTTCTGGCTTCTCTTCCCTCTTCTGAAGAGAAGATCACTATGATCATCAATGTAGAGGCACAGAATAACTTTTACCCAGGCTACCCGCTCATCAAACGGGCACTCTACTATTGCTGCCGGATGATTTCCTCCCAGTACGGCACGGAATTTACCGGAAGCCAGTATGGCAGGCTGCGAAAGGTATATTCCATCTGGATCTGTACCAATCCACCGGCAGCACGGCAGAACAGCATCACCACCTATTCCATTCAGGAAACGCCACTGATCGGACAGGTACAGGAAGCACCTGACTTCTACGACCTGATCTCCGTGGTGATGGTATATCTGGAAAAACAAAATGTATCTGAGGCAACCACACACACAAATGAAACAGCTGTCCATACAGCACGGCGGGAATCATCCCCACTTCTGGGACTGCTGAACACACTGCTTTCTTCTAAGATGGACTATCAGCAGAAAGCCCAGATTTTACAGGATGATTATGAGATTCCTATGGTACAAGGCTTCACAGAGGAGGTGACACATATGGCCCATATCCTTCATGAAATCGGCTTGCAATACGCTGAGAAAGCGTATGCAGAGGGTACAGCGCAAGGTATTATGCAAGGGACACAGACGACCCTTACCAATTCCATTTACAACCTGATGACCACACTGCATTTTTCCACAAAACAGGCAATGGATGTATTGCAGGTTCCGGAAGCAGAACGTCCACTTTATGAAGAGCTTTTGCAAAAGCAAGCGCAGGAACTGCGTTCTGAGGAACCGAATGTAACGAAATAATCAAAATCACTTTCATATCTTTTCATATGGCAGAAAGCACCGAGCCCATTGCTGTGGAATTTTTAGCTGAAGTATATCTTTCTGCTCATTCTACTCATCACATTCTACTCATTCTAACCAAATTCATTGACAAGAATGAGTAGAATGAGTAGAATCATACATAGAAAACAAATATTCTTATATCATTCCATTCAGGAGGACAATCCATTGCATTTTACAGAAAGTGAAACCGTTGAATTAAAATCAATTGTTGTAGATGATATCAAAAAAGAAATTATTGCATTTGCCAACTGTGAGGGGGGAAAACTATATATTGGAGTAAATGACGAAGGAGATGTGATTGGCGTAGACAACCCTGATCAGATTATGCTACAGATTAGCAACATGGTACGAGATACTATTAAACCAGATGTCACCATGTTCCTTCATTACAATACCATAGAGATAGATGAAAAGCAAATAGTATTAGTCGATATACAACGAGGTACCAATCGCCCCTATTATCTTGCCAAAAAAGGGCTGCGCCCGGAAGGTGTCTATGTTCGACAAGGCACTTCCTCTGTTCCTTCTACAGATACCGCCATTCGTCACATGATCAAAGAAACAGATGGGGATGTTTTTGAAGAACTCCGTTCTTTAAATCAGGAGCTGACTTTTCATGTAACAGAACAGGAATTTACAGAACGAAATCTCTCTTTTGGTACACCACAAAAACAAACACTGGGGCTTCTGAATCATGATGGTGTTTACACCAATCTGGGGCTTCTTCTGTCAGACCAATGTACTCACTCCATTAAAGCTGCACTTTTTCAGGGAACGGATCAAAGCATTTTTAAAGATCGCCGGGAATTTTCCGGTTGTCTTTTCAAACAACTCAACGATGCTTATGAATTCATTGATTTTCATAATCAGATACATTCCGATTTTCACAAGTTGCGAAGAATTGATACCAGGGATTACCCGGATGTTGCCATACGCGAATCACTACTCAATTCAATCATACATCGTGATTACTCTTTTGCTGCAAGCACGATCATCAGTATCTATAGTGACCGCATTGAGTTTATTTCGATTGGTGGTTTGATGTCCGGACTCTCACTGGCAGATGTGATGCTTGGCATCTCTGTTTGCCGTAATCCCAAACTTGCCAACATTTTTTATCGACTGGAACTAATCGAAGCATATGGAACAGGAATTCAAAAAATTATGAATGCCTATTCCAACAGCGGCAAAAAACCGGAAATCATCACCACAAACAATGCTTTTAAAATCATTCTTCCTAACTTAAATGCAGACACCCCTGTGGCAGATTCTGTTGTTTCAGAAGGCACCACACTCCTTCCTGAAGAAACAGCCATTCTTCATTTTATAGAGACGCATCATTCTGCTTCCCGAAGTGAGATTGAAAAAGAACTGGGAATCTCCCAATCCACTGCCGGACGATTGCTCAGACAAATGACGCAAAAGGGTTTATTAACCCAACAAGGAAAGGGAAAAGCCACTTGTTATCAATTGCCTTCCCAAAATATTTAAAAGAGAGGACAATTCCATGCAATATCCATCCATTGTCACCGGTACCTTCCGCTCCCGCCCCAACCGCTTCATTGCATTGGTAGACATTGACGGGGTGGAGCAGGTGTGTCATGTGAAAAACACCGGACGGTGTCGGGAACTGCTGCTTCCGGGCAGCAAAGTCATTTTAGCGCAGGCTTCCAATCCTGCCCGAAAAACCAAATACGATCTGATTGCCGTATATAAGGGGGATCTGCTCATCAATATGGATTCTCAGGCGCCCAATGCAGCAGTAGGAGAATGGCTGCAAAATGGGGGATTGTTTGCACTGCCCCAAAATCAGAACGGACAGCTTGGCAGCTATCTGCGTACTCTGCGCCCGGAGACCAAATATGGCAATTCCCGATTTGACTTTTATTTAGAAAGCGACACCTGCCGGATGTTTCTGGAGGTAAAAGGGGTCACACTGGAAGAAGACGGTGTCCTGCTCTTTCCCGATGCTCCTACAGAACGTGGGGTGAAGCATCTTCGGGA
Organism: uncultured Eubacteriales bacterium; assembly: GCA_900321525.1. Lineage (GTDB taxonomy): Bacteria > Bacillota > Clostridia > Lachnospirales > Lachnospiraceae > UBA2942. The sequence goes on along the minus strand of ONWL01000108.1, from coordinate 351 downwards.
ACTGATTGCCGTCACAAGGGAAGGCTACCGGGCAGGCGTGCTGTTCGTGCTTCAGATGGAGCAGGCACGGTTGTTTATGCCAAACCGCCAGATGCACCCGGAATTTGCCCAGGCACTGAAAGAAGCGGCAGATGCAGGCGTGCTGGTTTTAGCCATGAACTGTCACGTGACTCCTGACAGTATGACACTGTGGCATCCGGTTCCGGTGCAATTATAAACATCCGACACAGGTTCTCCTTTCTCTTCCTTGCCGGTGTTGCGTCCATCTGATTGACAGTACTCTCAATATGCAGGAAATCAACTTTTCTCTTCCTTCCCGGTTTGCATCCATCTGATGATCCATCCTGGAGA
>ONWL01000203.1 GCA_900321525.1 uncultured Eubacteriales bacterium | reverse complement strand
CTTGTACCAAAGGCAGAGATTGACGGTGATATGGGAGATGCCCATGTAGGCTTACAGGCCAGATTGATGTCTCAGGCCCTTCGTAAACTGACTGCTGCCATCAGCAAGTCCAACTGTATCGTCATTTTCATTAACCAGCTCCGTGAGAAGGTAGGTATCATGTTTGGTAACCCGGAGACTACCACTGGTGGACGGGCATTGAAGTTCTATTCTTCTGTTCGTCTGGAAGTGCGCAGAATCGAGGCTTTGAAGCAGAATGGGGAAGTCATCGGAAACCGTACCCGTGTGAAAGTGGTGAAGAATAAGGTGGCACCGCCATTCCGTGAGGCAGAGTTTGATATTATCTTCGGTAAGGGTATTTCCTCTGTAGGAGATATTCTGGATCTGGCTGCCAAGCAGAATATTGTGGTGAAGAGCGGTGCCTGGTACGCCTATAACAATGCCAAGATCGGACAGGGCAGAGAGAATGCCAAGATTTACTTACAGGAGAATCCTGAGATTCTGGCAGAGGTAGAGCAGAAGGTACGTGCCAGCTACCAGTTAGATGGTGCAGCAGATACCGAAGCGGTACTGGATGTAGAGGATGATGAGGAATTTGATCCACTGTTATTAGAGGATGAGGAATAATGCTTGTTTTTTCTTTAGAATCCAGTCAATCCGAAAGCAGACCACAAAAGAAAGTTCCTTATCCGGTATGGGAAGGCAGTTTGCTGCCAGTTCAGATTGAACCACTGAACAAACAGAAGAAGCGTGTATTTTTAGACGATGGAACCATACTGCATCTCTATAATGGGGAAATCAGACGGTTTCAGTTATCCGTTGATACCGTATTAGAAGGCACTGCATACACCGAACTGATGCAGTGCCTTTGCAAACGAGCCAGATCCCGTGCCCTGCATTTGCTGCAGGCAGCGGACCGCCCTACCACTGAAATTTTGGAGAAGCTGCGACAGGGGGGATATCCGGAAGCAGTGGCAGAAGATGCTCTGGCATATCTGGACTATTATGGTTATACAGATGATACACGTTATATCCAGAATTATATCGAGTCCCATCAAAAGACACAGAGCAGAGCACAGATCAGACAGACTTTGTGTCGAAAGGGACTAGATAGTGCACAGATTGATGCCTTACTGCCGGAAGAACATGATGCAGAGAGAGAGTTGTTGATGCGGTTGACAGAAAAATATTGTCGTGGCAGGGATTTATCAGATGAGAAGGAATACAGAAGGCTTGTGGCACGCTTAATGCGCAGAGGATTTGGGTATGTTGCCATAAAAGATGCCATTGGCTGTTTTGCGGAAAATATTGCCGAAATAGAAGAATTGTGACATAGGAACTGCTATTCATTCTGTAAAAAAATCAGTCTTTACTTGACAGAATCACTAAAAAGATATACAATTATATTGTTGTACGTTGGTACCATCAAGTTTCTTTCAGTTGTATTTTATCTGTGTGTGTGGATTGGATTACATACACATTATCAATTTGTCATGAGAAAGCGTTTCATGTGCGCTTCTTCGTATGCATAGAAAGGTGACTGGAATGGTCACCCTTGTACAATCAAAACTTAATAAGGAGGTGCTCCCATGCCTTATGTGATAGGTGCGCTGATTGGTCTTGTAATCGGTGGTGTCATCTTCTGGTTTGCCGGAATTGCATATCAGAAGCATGATTTCGAGATCAAAGTGGGTTCTGCTGAACAGAAGTCACAGGATATTATCGATGAAGCCTTAAAGGTTGCTGAGACGAAAAAGCGAGAGGCTCTTTTGGAAGCAAAGGAAGAATCTCTTCGTTCCAAGAACGAGATGGAGCGAGAGGTTAGAGAGCGCCGTTCTGAGTTGAACCGTCTGGAAAAGCGTGTCAGCAATAAGGAGGAATCCTTAGATCGCAAGGCGGAAGCTATGGAACGTCGTGAACAATCCTTGACTGCCAAAGAGGAAAACCTGAACAAAAAGTATGCACAGGTAGCTGAATTGAACGAACAGGCTGCCAAAGAGTTGGAGCGAATCTCCGGTTTAACCTCTGAACAGGCAAAAGAGTATTTATTGAAGACTGTTGAAGACGAAGTAAAACTTGACACTGCAAAGCTGATCAAGGAAATGGACAACAAAGCAAAGGATGAGGCTGCCAAGAGAGCCCGTGATTATGTTGTCACTGCCATTCAGAAATGTGCAGCAGATCATGTATCTGAGACAACGATTACCCTTGTCAATCTTCCAAATGACGAGATGAAGGGACGTATCATTGGTCGTGAGGGACGTAACATTCGTACTCTTGAGACTCTGACTGGTGTGGATTTAATCATTGATGACACACCGGAAGCAGTCATCTTATCCGGCTTCGATCCAATCCGTAGAGAAGTGGCAAGAATTGCCTTGGAGAAGCTGATTCTGGATGGACGTATTCATCCTGCCAGAATTGAAGAAATGGTGGAGAAGGCCCAGAAAGAAGTGGATGTCATGATCCGTGAAGAAGGAGAAGCTGCACTGATGGAAGTTGGTGTGCATGGAATTCATCCGGAATTGGTACGTTTGTTGGGACGCATGCGTTTCCGTACCAGTTATGGACAAAATGCACTGAAGCACTCCATTGAGGTGGCGCATTTATCCGGATTATTGGCATCTGAATTAGGGTTGGATGTCCGCGTTGCCAAACGTGCTGGTCTATTACATGACATTGGTAAGTCTGTTGACCATGAAATGGAAGGTTCTCACATTCAGATTGGTGTGGATTTATGCCGGAAGTATCATGAATCTGCAGTGGTCATCAATGCAGTAGAGGCACATCATGGGGATGTGGAACCGACTTCCCTGATTGCATGTATCGTACAGGCAGCAGACACCATTTCCGCCGCACGTCCTGGTGCGAGACGAGAAACATTAGAAGCTTATACCAACCGTCTGACTCAGTTAGAGTCAATTGCAAACTCCTTCAAGGGAGTTGAAAAATCTTTTGCGATCCAGGCTGGTCGTGAAATCCGTATTATGGTCGTTCCAAATCAGATTAATGATGCGGAGATGGTGATTCTTGCAAGAGACATTGCCAAGCAGATTGAAAGCGACATGGACTACCCTGGACAGATTAAAGTTAACCTGATTCGTGAATCCAGAGTAACAGATTATGCGAAGTAATCTGTGGACAATGGAAAGGCACTTTTGAAAGCAGGAAATGACAAAGCGGTGATTGTATTCGGTTCACTTTATCTTTCGGGTGATATGCGTAAAATTATAAAAAATTTGTAAATATTTTTAAATAATTTGCAATAAGGACTTTACATTGAAAGAGAAAAGTGCTAAAATTGATTATGTGCAGTATGTAAATACTGTAAGTTTATACAAGTCATTTTTAAAAGACCTGTCGGGCGAAGTCAGGTCTGAAAATAAAAAGGAGGACTTTCCAAATGATTACCAGAAAAAAGAAAACGATGGACGGTAATAATGCAGCGGCTCATGTAGCGTATGCGTTTACGGAAGTGGCAGGCATTTATC
>ONWL01000290.1 GCA_900321525.1 uncultured Eubacteriales bacterium | reverse complement strand
TGATTCAAAGCGAAAGCGTGTTTTTCAAATAAAAATTTTGATAAAAGGCGTTGGGTATTATAGTTTCGCAATTACCTATTCATTTTAAACAGACAGATGATACAACTTCATCCATTGATTGACCTGAACCAGATACGCAAGAAGCTGCGGACCTGCCATCAGCTGACCAAACCATGGCTTTCCAAACTCTGTGGGAGCAGCAGCAAATTTTCGTGCCTGTTCCCGGTCAATGAGAGGCTGAATGGGTGCATTGGAATCCTCCAGAATTTCCGCAAACCGCCTGGTCACCAGCTGCTGGTAAATGGGGCTGTAGGTCTTTGGGTACGGACTCTTTTTTCGATGAAGCAGTTCCGGGGGCAGCAAACTGCCACAAGCATCCCGAAGCAGAGCCTTCTCTTCTCCCTCCCGATATTTCATTTCCCAAGGCACATTGTACAGATATTCGATGATCCGATGATCCGCAAATGGCACTCTGGCTTCCAGACCAGCGTACATGCTGGCACGATCCATCCGATCCAACAAAGTCTGCATGAACCAGCGCATATTCAGCCAGCTGATTTCCCGCCGACGGCGCACTTCACCACTTTCCTCTGGCAAATAAGGGGTCTGTTGCACACTTTCCCGGTATCGGTTCATGGCATATTCCTCTAAATCCAGTAACTTACTAAATTCTTTTGTCAGCAGGAGCTTTCGCATCTCCATATTTTTTGACCAAGGAAATCCTTCTCCCTCCAGCAGTTCCTTTCGATAAAACCATGGATATCCCCCAAATATCTCATCTGCACACTCCCCTGTCAGCGCAACCTTGTTGTGTTCTTTTACCAATCGGCAAAAATAAAGGAGGGATGCATCCACATCCGCCATGCCCGGAAGATCTTTCGCCTCCACGGAGATTTCCAACAGCTGTGCCAACCGTTCTTCCCCACACTCCAAATACGTATGGCACAATTCCGGGTGCGCCGACAGCATCCGATCTACATAGGGACGATCCTGCTCCGGCTGGAAACTGTTGGACTGAAAATACTGCCCATTGCCGGTAAAATCAAAGGAGAAGGTGTTCAGTTTCTGTCCTCTCTTGCCCAAAAACTTTGCTGCCAAGGCTGTCACAATGCTGGAATCTACACCACCGGAAAGAAAGCTGCACACAGGCACATCAGACACCATCTGTCGTTCCACCGCATCCCGCACCAAAAAGGCAACCTGCTCCACTGTCTCTTCATAGCTATCCGTATGCTCCCTTGCCTGAAGCTGCCAGTAAGCACTCTCTCGAAAACCTTCTTCATCAAAAATGGCAAACTGTCCCGGCTTCAGTTCCCGTACTCCTTTGAACACTCCATGTCCACTGATACGAGCAGGACCTACTCCAAAAATTTCCTGAAAACTCTCCAAATCCGCCTCCGGTATCACTGCCGGATGCTGAAACAAAGCTTTCGGTTCTGAGCCAAAGATCAGTTCTCCTGACCGCACTGCATAAAAGAGGGGTTTCACTCCGGCTCGATCCCGCACCAATACCAGACGATTTTCCGCTCCATCCCAAATGGCCACAGCATAGATTCCATTCAGCTGTTGAAAAAAGTCCGTTCCCTTTTCCATGTATCCGCAAAGAATCACTTCTGTATCTGTGGTGGTGGTAAAGTCGTATCCCTTCCCCTTTAACTGTTTTCTCAGTTCATCTGTGTTGTATATTTCTCCATTATAAATGATGGCATATTCCCGTCCATCCCGAGGCCGTATGATGGGCTGTATTCCCCCTGCTACATCTCGAATAGAAAGACGTGCATGACTCAAACCCACATGGGTTCGTAGAAAACCACCTTCCTGGTCACCGCCACGATGCCGGATCACTTGCCGCATCTCCTTCAATATCGTTTCCCAATACTGCTGTCTGGGCTCATAACTCCCTTGAAAGCTGCAAAATCCTGCAATTCCGCACATAATTTCCTCTCTTTTCCAGACGATCCGTGCTCGTCAGACAATCCTATTTTTCTCTTAATAGTATATGCAGAAACGGATAAAGCAGTCTCCCAACAAAATAACAACACACCTGAGAGATTTTTATCGTCAAACTTTTTAAAACAAAAAGACCACAAGATAACTTTCGTCATCTTATGGTCCAATTCCCTTTCTCATGTACCTTCAAAACTGCATACAGTCAATACTTTTTTGAATTCTTTTTCCGATTTCTTTACCCTTCTCAAACCGGACCCTCTGATCCAGCCCTCGACCGATTAGTAACGGTCAGCTCCACACATTACTGCGCTTCCACCTCCGCCCTATCTACCTCGTAGTCTTCAAGGGGTCTTACTTCTTT
>ONWL01000317.1 GCA_900321525.1 uncultured Eubacteriales bacterium | reverse complement strand
TGTTTGAGCAGTATGTGCTCTTTTATTTTACCTGTTCAGGACATCTTTGTGCTGCAGTAGGTTTTTATATCATAAAGACAGGGATCAATGGATGAGGGGTGACCACATGATTTGGAAGAAGATTCTGTTTGTTTTCAATCCGGTGGCGGGACGTTCGCAAATTCGAAACAGTCTGCTCGATATAATAGAAATTCTCAGTAAAGCCGAATACAAAGTGACATGCTATCCCACTACGGGACGGGGAGACGCAAGAAGAGTCGTCCGTGAGAGAAAAGATGATTACCTGTATATCGTCTGTGCCGGCGGAGACGGTACCCTTGATGAAGTCGTAAGCGGAATGATGGAAAACCGGGACAAGCCCTTTGTGCCGATTGGCTACATTCCGGCAGGAACTACAAATGATTTTGCCTCGAGCCTTCATATTCCGACAGATATGCTCAAAGCAGCAGAGGTGATCGCGCAGGGACGCACTTTCTGGTGTGATCTGGGATGTTTTAATGAAAAGGATTATTTCACTTATGTGGCTGCCTTCGGTCTGTTTACCGGCACTTCCTTTGCCTGTCCCTTCGTCACCGGCTCCGCAGCACTGCTTATGGAGTGGGGCATTCAAAAAGGAAACGACCCGTTCCTGTTTGGAGAAAAAGTAAAAGCTTACCTGCAAAAAAGTGCCAGACCCATCGCCGCGGAACGGGAATACCCCAATCCACGACTTGGATATGGCACTTTATGCATACTGTCTGCAATATTGCTCTCTTGAACATAAGCGATTTGCATGTTTTGATTACTTCATCATTTTTCGTACACCCTCTTATGCTGCCTGGGCATACTGTTTCTTCTGCTTCTGGATGTCTTTTCGAAAGACAGTTCTGAACACCGTCCGTACAAACGGCTGGATAAAGAACAGCTGGCTGAAAAACGCAAATGGGAAGTTAAAACATACCAGTTTCAGCCAGTTTGCCAGCAATGTGGCAACATGGAACCCTGCATAATATGGATAATACAAAAATGCTGCGATCAGGCTCATAGACGGACACATCAGTCCCACTGTGGCACAGATAATGGCAGTCTCAAACAACATGGGATGATCTTTTTTCATATCAAATACTCTGGAAGCCAACCGGAAAGAACAAGGACTACCCATCACCAGTTCCAGTGTATATGCCAGTACAAATTCCACCAGCACAACTGTCCAGATCGGCACATAGGTGCCACACATATACACACCTCCCTGGGTACGGATAGCTTCTAATACACTGTTTGTTCCATTGATCTGCATCAACACACTGCCGTTGACCACATACAAACTGTAGAACACATAGGCATGCACCGTGACCAGTACGGTCACAAAAGCAAAAAACATTCTCTGAAACTGATTTCTTGGCATAAAATGATCCTCCGTTTCGAAGCCTGACGGCTTCTTTCTTTTTTGGTAACTGTTCAGTACCCTCACAGTTACGGGCAAAAATCCATTCCAAAGCGACTCTGTCGTTTGTGTTTTTGCCTGCAACACTCAGGATTTTGCTTCGCAAAACTTTCGCGGAATAGCGGCTCCTGAATAGTTACCTTTTTTGCACAAAAAAGACACACGCCACGTAAATCTGCTTGAATGTTCCGTAATCAGATTTACGTACTTTGCTCATGCAAAGTACCACGTGTGTCATCATGTACCATATTTTGTTTTCTGATCAGATGGACAAATCTGTTCACCCAACCTGCATCACAAAATGATTCTATCACAATAAAACTTTTTTGCAAAAGTCATAATGCCAAAATATTTCTGAATTTTCATTGTTTTTTACATCAATACATGATTTTCCGAATTTTCCTGTGCACTTCTTACCGCTCCTGTATCACGATCTTAACACTCTGTCACTGAACGTTGCGATCTCATGCAGATATTTCTGCCCCAATGGGCTGACTGTCATTCCCTTCCGCACCAAATATCCAATGGTCATTTTCTCCTGTGACTGCAGCTTCACTGCACAATACTCTGGTCCATTCAGTTCTTCGCATATAATACC
>ONWL01000145.1 GCA_900321525.1 uncultured Eubacteriales bacterium | reverse complement strand
GGCTCCCAACGCAGTAACAGAGGAGCATCTGCCTCCAGCACTCATGAATTTTAAAGTATCTAAAATAAAGCTGGAATGTACCAATGATTTGCGCCGTTCCAGTTCCGCTGCAATCTCTGCCCCGCTTTTCGTCCCTTCTGCAATCATTTCTGCCGCATCCAGTACCAGATGTCCGATTCCGGTAGACAGATTGCCAGAGTCAATGACATATACCCCTTCCAGCTCTTCTGCGGCCATCCGACAGTTCTGATGGGCGCTGGAAATACCACTTCCCAGATTCAAATGAATGACCTGATACCCTGCCTCTACCCAAGGGGTAAAGTAGTCCAGATACTCCTGCACATTGATTGCTGCTGTTCTGGGCAACACTTTTCTGTCATAGTACGCCTGAAAGATTTCATCTGGTGTGATGTCTACATTGTCCCTATATTCTGTTTCTTCCAGAATGATATGAAATGGATAATAGTTCACCTGATAGGCTTCTTTCAGTGCATCTCCCAAATCGCAGGTACTATCGGCACTTAAGATAATCTTCTTTTCCATGTGTACACTCCTCCCATTTTGACGCCTACATCCCACCTTGCTATGTGCAAAAAGGGACTGTCCAGTCCTTTTACAACCTAAAAAGTATTCTGAACAGTTCCTCCTCAAACTTGCTGCGTGTTATGCCATCTCCTCTGCAAAATTGCCGGTATACAGCTGATAATATTTGCCCTTCTTGGCGATCAAATCATCATGACTGCCCCGTTCAATGACACAGCCACGCTCCAATACCATGATACAATCACTGTTTCGTACAGTGGACAGACGATGGGCAATGACAAAAGTGGTTCTGCCTTTCATCAGCTGGTCCATCCCCTGCTGTACCAGTGTCTCGGTACGGGTATCAATGGAACTGGTTGCCTCGTCCAGAATCAGCACAGGCGGATCTGCCACTGCGGCTCTGGCAATGGCAAGCAGCTGTCTTTGCCCCTGACTTAAGTTGACCCCATCTCCGGTGAGCATGGTATCATAGCCATTTGGCAGTCTGCGGATAAATCCGTCTGCATTTGCCAGCTTTGCCGCATTGATGCAGTCTTCATCCGTGGCATCCAGACGCCCATACCGGATATTTTCCATGACTGTACCGGTAAACAGATGGGTATCCTGCAATACGATGCCAAGAGAACGGCGCAGATCAGCCTTTTTAATCTTATTGATGTTGATGCCGTCATAGCGGATCTTGCCATCCTGTATGTCATAAAAGCGATTGATCAGATTGGTAATGGTGGTCTTACCTGCACCGGTACTGCCTACAAAGGCAATCTTCTGTCCCGGTGTAGCATACAAATCCACATGATGCAGAACAATCTTTTCCGGTACATAACCAAAGTCCACATCATCAAACACCACATCTCCCTGCAGCCTGGTATAAGTAATGGTACCATCTGCCTGATGAGGATGCTTCCATGCCCAGATACCGGTTCGTTCCGCGGACTCTGTCAGAGAACCATCCGGATTTTCCTTTGCATTGACCAGTTCCACATAGCCTTCATCTACTTCCGGCTCCTCGTCCAGCAAACCAAAAATACGGTCTGCACCTGCCAGTGCCATGACCACACTGTTCATCTGCTGGCTGAACTGGATGATAGGCTGAGAAAAGCTGCGGTTCAATGTCATAAAGGACACCAGCATACCCAGAGATAAGGTAGACAGCCCGTGAATATTGACTGTGGTCACCTGGCTCAGTGCCATCAGCGCACCAATCACGGCACACAGCACAAAGCTGATATTTCCCAGATTGGCACAGATAGGCATTAAAATGTTGGCAAATTTATTGGCATTGTTGGCACTGTCCCGCAGTTCATCATTCATCTTGCGGAAATCCTCTAATGTCTTTTCCTCATGGCAGAAAACCTTGACTACTTTCTGACCATTCATCATTTCCTCAATATAACCATTGACCAAGCCCAAATCCTTCTGCTGTCTGATGAAATAGGAACCGGACTTTCCGCCCAATACCCGCATCACATTGACCATCACCACTACCATCAGAATCGTCACAACAGCCAGTGGAATATCCAGCGTAATCATGCTGACAAACACCAGCACAATATTGATCAAAGAACTGAGCAGCTGTGGCACGCTCTGGCTGATCATCTGGCGGAGCGTATCAGTATCATTGGTATAAATAGACATAACATCACCATGAGCATGGGTATCAAAATACCGAATGGGCAATGTTTCCATGTGGGTAAACAAGTCATTTCGGATATTCCGCAGAGTACCCTGTGTGACATTGACCATCACCCGGTTCTGTACATAAGTACAAAGCACACCTGCAGCACAAATGACGCCTACTGATCCTAACGCTTTTGCCAACGATCCAAAATCCGGAGATTCCGCCACAGACAGCGGCAGAATGTAATCATCCACCAACGTCTGCATAAACAAAATGCCCCGTATCATTGCCACTGCGGCTCCTATAATACAAATCAGCACCACCGCACAGGAAACTGGATACCGCCCTACTACCAACTTGATCAAGCGTCTCAATGTGGCACCCGGATTTTTCACTTTTTCTACAGGTTTCTGATTTACTGGCATTCGTTTGCACCTCCTTCCGCTTGCGGACGGTCAAAATCGCCGCCACCCTTCATCTGAGATTCATACATTTCCTGATAAATTGCATTGTACTGCAGCAGATTTTCATGGGTATCAAATGCATCTACATGTCCGTCTTCTAACACCAGAATCCGGTCTGCATCCTGCACACTGGAAATGCGTTGTGCAATGATCAACTTGGTCGTTCCGGGAATCTGTGTTGCAAATGCATGTCTGATCTTGGCATCAGTAGCTGTATCCACCGCACTGGTAGAGTCATCCAAAATGAGTACTTTTGGTTTTTTCAGCAACGCCCTGGCAATACACAGACGCTGTTTTTGTCCGCCGGACACATTGGCACCGCCACGTTCAATAAAGGTGTGGTATCCACCCGGAAACTGCTCGATAAACTCATCTGCGCACGCCTGTCTGCACGCTTCGATACATTCTTCCTCTGTGGCGTCTTCATTGCCCCAGCGCAAATTATCTAAGATCGTACCGGAAAACAGTTCATTTTTCTGCAATACCACTGCCACCTGATTGCGCAGCATCTCCATATCATAAGCACGGACATCATTGCCGCCTACACAGACACTGCCTGCCGACACATCATACAAACGGCTGATCAAACTCACGAAACTAGACTTACCACAACCGGTACCACCTACGATTCCGATGGTTTCACCAGATTGAATATGTACATCAATATCAGATAAGGTATCCTTGCCCTTGCCCTCATGCTGATAGGAAAAGGACACGTGATTGAAATCAATGCTGCCATTCGGCACGGCGTAGATGGGATCTTCCGGATCCTGCAAATCAGAAACCTCTGTCAGTACTGCATTGATACGACGTGCACTGGCAACACTGAGGGTAACCATCACAAAAATCATGGATAACATCATCAGAGACATCATAATATTCAGAACATAGCTGAACATTGCCGTCAGATCCCCTGTAGTAAACGTTCCTTCCACAATGAAATGGGCGCCAAACCAGGACAATGCCAAAATACAGCCATACACGGAAATCATCATAATAGGACCATTTAGTGCCAGATTGGATTCTGCCTTTACAAACATCCGATACAGATTTCCGGACGCCTCTGTAAACTTCTGGGTTTCCTTCCCTTCCCGCACAAATGCTTTCACCACACGAATGGCAGAAATATTTTCCTGTACACTGGCATTCAAATCATCATACTTTTTGAAGGTCTCATCAAATATCTTCATCGTAATGATAATGATGGCAAACAGGCAGACTCCCAAAAATGCAATGGCAACCAGGAAAATCATACTCAACCGTACATTCAGATACAAACACATGATCACTGCAAAAATCAGCATCAACGGAGAACGAATGCACATACGCAAAATCATCTGGTAGGCATTTTGGATATTGGTCACATCTGTGGTCAAACGGGTCACCAAACCGGCTGTGCTGAACTTGTCAATGTTGCTGAATGAAAACTTCTGGATGTTCTCAAACATAGCCTCACGCAAATTACAGGCAAAACCCGACGATGCACTGGCGGCATATTTTCCGCCCATCATACCGAAAAACAGACTGCACATGGCCATCACCAGCATCAATGCCCCATAAATATAGATGTGCCGCATGTTACCTGCTTCGATGCCGTCATCAATAATAGAAGCCGTTACCAAAGGAATCAACAGTTCCATGACCACTTCGAATACCATAAACATGGGGGTCAGCAGAGAATCCCTCTTATACTGCTTCACATATTTCAGTAAGTTTCGAATCATATTACATTCCTCATTTCTGTTTCGAAATTGAATCCAGTGTCAGAATTCCTATAAAACTGTCTGTTGTGACACACCTTTCCCAAACAGCACGTTTCCTTTTCAGATTTCTGCACTATCTTCTCATCATATCATATTTTGAAATTCAATGCAATCCATCATGCATCGAAATCCACATGATAGACCGTATCTCCATCATGGATGTCTACAAAAT
>ONWL01000140.1 GCA_900321525.1 uncultured Eubacteriales bacterium | reverse complement strand
GAAATGACACAGCATGGAAGTGCAATACGTGCCATGTTTATGTATGGATTGGAACGTGCCAAAGTAGTTGGTCCGGAAAATGTATTTGATTTCAGCTTAGGGAATCCAAGTGTACCGGCACCGGAATGTTTCAATCAGTCCATTCAGAATATTTTAGAAGAAATGGATCCGGTGGCAGTACATGGGTATAGTCCGGCCAATGGTTTAGATGTGGCAAGACTTGCCATTGTAGAGGATTTGAACAGACGATTTGGAACCAATTACGGTATTAACAATATTTTTATGGCGGTCAGCGCAGCGGGCGCATTGGCACATGCGCTTCGGGCAGTGATTCTGGAAGAGGGAGATGAGATTATCACATTTGCTCCCTATTTCCCAGAATATATGCAGTATGTGACGGGGGCAGGAGGAAAGCTGGTGGCAGTGCCGGCCAATACTGAAACCCTGCAGATCAACTTTGAGGCATTTGAACAGATGCTGAATCCAAAGGTGAGAGCCGTTTTGATCAATACCCCCAATAATCCATCAGGTGTAGTATACTCTACAGAAACCATTACGCATCTGGCAGAAGTTTTGGAACAAAAACAGAAGGAATACGGGCATTCCATCTACATTATTTCAGATGAGCCGTACCGTGAACTGGTATTTTCCGGCGTAGATGCTCCTTTTGTGGCAAAGTTTTATGCCAATACGATGATTTGCTATTCCTACAGCAAATCCATGTCTGTACCAGGGGAACGGATTGGATACGTGGTCATCAATACAGAGGCGGAGGATTATCCGTATGCAGTGGCTACATTTGCCCAGATTTCTCGTGGTATTGGTCATAACTGTCCACCTTCTCTCATGCAGCTTGCCATTGCCAGATGTGCAGGGGCAGTTTCCGATTTGTCCGTGTATGAGACAAACAAAAATATTTTATATAAAGAATTGACCAGAATGGGGTTTGACATTATTGAACCAGGTGGAACATTCTATATGTTCCCAAAAGCATTGGAAGCAGATGCAAAAGCATTCTGTGAAAAGGCAAAGGAATTCGATCTGCTTTTGGTGCCAAGTGACAGTTTTGGCTGTCCTGGTTTCTTCCGGATTGCGTATTGTTGCACCACAGAGAAAGTGTTGCGTGCATTGCCGAAGTTTGAGGCAGTGGTAAATTATTATAAAAATCGATAAGATTATAGATGAGATTTGGTTTTAAGAATTGGTACAAGTAGTATGACATGTTGGGATTGTCACTGTACACAAAACCCCTGTTAAAGTAAGTGAGTTTCAACGCTTTGACAGGGGTTTTGTGTAATTTAAGAAGAATTTGAAAATGTAGCTATATTATAGGATAAGAATGCCCAGATGCTCCAATAAAATTTTTGTTCCAATTAAAATCAGGATGATACCTCCAGCTATTTCAGCTTTTGCCTGATATTTTGCACCAAATATACGTCCCAACAAAATTCCTATTGCAGAGATGATAAAGGTGGTACAACCAATGAAGGTGACAGCAGGAAGTATAGATGCCTTTAAAAAAGCAAATGTCACGCCTACTGCCAGGGCATCTATGCTGGTGGCCACTGCCAAAGGCAGCATAGATTTTGGAGAAAAGTCATCGTCAACTTTTTCTTCCTCCTCTCCAAGTGCTTCTCGAATCATATTTCCTCCGATCAGGACAAGCAGTATAAAGGCAATCCAGTGATCCACACTTTCAATGGCAGATTGAAAACGGATGCCAAGCAGATATCCAAAGAAGGGCATCAATGCCTGGAAGCCACCAAAGTACAGTCCAACCGTTAATAGATGACGGGGACAGACTTTTCGTACAGACAATCCTTTACAGACAGACACCGCAAAGGCATCCATAGACAGTCCTACTGCCAGCAAAAATAATTCCCATGTGCTCATAAAATCCTCCATTCCGAAACCCCAAAAGTCGGTTTCTGTTTTCTTTGGTAGTGCAGAAACGGCAAAGAAAAAAGACCTACCTGTCCCTGCACAGATAAGTCTCGTCATTTCATACAAAGCCAGGAGCCTGATCCTCCAATATGTTGGCCTTATCACAATTCCAGTTTGGAATTGCTGACTACTCCCTTATTGATAGCACTATATCACGAACCGTTTGATTTGTCAATGGGTCCATTGACGGAACATACCTTTTCGCTTATAATAGAATTGATGACTGTTCAGTGTCTTCACTAGATAGTGAGTTCTGAATTGTTACGAAGAAAGGATCGTGTTGTATCGGAACCATTGATTTGGTATAGCATAAGAAGATACGATGAATAGGAATGAAAAGAGGGGAATTGTGTATGAATCCAATGGATATTTTGAAGGCAAAAGCATCATGGGACAGATTCCAGGCTGCCCATCCCAAATTTCCGGCATTTTTAAAGGCAGTTTCTGGTGCAGTTGGGGAAAATTCTGTGATTGAAATTTCTATTACAACAGAAGATGGCAAACAGATTGCTTCAAATTTGAAAATTACTGCAGAAGACTTGCAATTGTTTCAGGAATTGAAAACGCTGAAAGAAATGATATAATAAAAATCAGTTTGAAATGTATAAAAAATATATCCAAAAGAATTTTATTTCAGAAAGATACGAAGGAAATTTATGTTATTTGATGGATATTTAATTTGCGCAGATTGTGATGGCACCCTGACCGATACAGAAGGCAGACTTTCAAAAGAAAATGCACATGCCATCCGTTATTTTCAGAAGCAGGGTGGACGGTTTACATTGGCAACGGGGCGTTTTGCCAATCATCTGGAAAATTTTGCAGATCAGATGGAGATTAACGCGCCGATGATCAGTCTGAATGGAACATTATTGTACGATACGAAACGGCAGACTGTATTGAAAGAGTGGAAGATGGCAAAGAGAGTGTGTATCCCCATTGTAGAATATGTAGTAGCTCATTGGCCAAACGTGAGAGAATTGTGGATGAATTGTGGGCTAGAAGATGGTATTCCATTTTTTCCGGGACAGATGGATTGGCACAGTTTTGCGGAAAAGCTGCCGGAGCAGTGGTATAAGCTGGTGATGATTCAGGAAGCAGATGTGACTATGGCGTTGCAGGCAGATTTGCGGGCACGATTTGGAAAGGAGTTTCATTTTGATTCTAGCTGGCCGAATGGTCTGGAGATGCAGAGTTGTCTTTCAGGAAAAGGAGTGGCAGTGCAGTGGCTAAAGGACTATTATCAGGGGGCAGTTCATACCACCGTTTGCATAGGAGACGCAGAAAATGATTTGAATATGCTGTCTTGTGCAGATATTTCTTATGCTGTAGCCAATGCTACCAAATCAGCCAAGCGGGTGGCAGATCGCTTAACAGTCGGCAACAATGAAGATGCGTTGGCGCATGTGATTGCAGAGCTGGAGGCGGAGATCAGAGAGAAAGGTAAGTAAAAATATAAAGGAACGATAGAATGATGAAACAATATCAGGTAAGAAGAATGAAAAAGGGACAGTCGTTTTGTGTGCGTGTTCCTGGTTCAAAAAGTATCACCAATCGGGCATTGCTTTTGGCTGCACAGAGTGTGGGTGTCTGTACATTGAAAGGAGTATTATTCAGCGCAGATTCCAGGACATTTTTGAACTGTCTACAGAATCTGGGTTTTGAACTGACCATTCGGGAGGCACAGCAGGAAGTGACGATTATCGGAACGGGTGGAAAGATTCCAAATTCTACTGCATCAATTTATGTGGGCAGTGCAGGAACAGCAGCTCGTTTTCTTACTGTTTTTCTGGCAGCAGCAGGTGGGGATTATATAGTAGATGCGTCTGCCCAGATGAGAAAGAGACCTATGGAGCCGCTGATTGCAGCATTGCGGAAGGCTGGCGTGGAAATTTGCTGTCTGGAGGAGGAAGGACATTTTCCTTTTCAATTGCATTCTGCAGGTATTCAAGTGTCGGAAATGACCATTGATACTACAGTCAGCAGTCAGTTTGCCAGTGCTCTGATGATGTCTGCTGCTTTGATGAAACAGGGACTGACCATTCATTTGACTGGCGGCAGAGTGACTGGCTCCTATATCCTCATGACGCTGCATATGATGCACCAGTTTGGTATTCCGGTAGACTTGAAGGAAGGAGTGTGTAAAATTCCAGGCGGTTGTCACAGTACGTTGGAGCAATATCAGATTGAGCCGGATGTATCTGCGGCAGGATACTTTTTTGCGATGGCACCGCTTTTGCAAAGTTGTGTTCTGGTACAGAATGTCCATTTGGATTCCATGCAGGGAGATATTCGTTTTCTGGATATTTGCAGGAAGTTGGGGTGTCGGATTACAGATACTTCACAAGGTGTGCAAGTAGATGGCAGAGGGGTAACAGAATATCATGGTATTGAAGTTAATATGAAAGATTTTTCGGATCAGACACTGACACTGGCTGCCATTGCCCCTTTTGCACAGGGGGAGACAAAAATTACCGGTATTGGACATATCAGGAAACAGGAATCAGACAGGTTGGCGGTGATTCTCACGGAGTTACAGAGAATGGGAATTGACTGTGAAGAGCTCCCAGAAGAAGAGGGAATTTGCATTCATGGAGGAACGGTGCAGCCGTCTGTGGTTCAGACCTATGAAGATCATCGGGTAGCAATGGCATTTGCTCTGACTGGATTGCGGGCTGGTGGGATCACCATAGATAATCCGGATTGTTGTGCCAAAACTTTTGAAGAATATTTTCACGTACTGGACGAACTCATTGACCGCATTGGGGA
>ONWL01000070.1 GCA_900321525.1 uncultured Eubacteriales bacterium | reverse complement strand
TTTTCATGCCGCGTATGACATATTTCAGATTGCTCCAAAAGCCGTATCTTTCCTTCATGACCGATATTGCACTCCTTTCATGTATCACACGATAAAGGGTGCCCCAGGGGAAGAGTCAACGGCAAAGCATAAAAAAATCCCGTGGATTTTCATCCACGGGATTTGGGTTATTTTTTGATCGGGATTAAACGATTCCCTGAACCATGTCGACTTCATGGTCGGAACAGAAAAGACCGAGATCACGGGAATCACCAAAGACGGTCAGACAGCCGGTGGCCGAGGAACCCTATTTCTTCATGCCCGAGGAGATAGAAGCCTTTTTTGGCGAACTGGATAAGATTGAGCCTCATAAAAGCTTTAAGGGGCGGGAGCTTGTTTTTCCTGCACTTTTCCGGCTTATATACTGTTGCGGGCTCCGGTGCAAGGAGGCGCGGACACTGGAGTGCTCCAATGTCCATCTGGAAGAATGTTACATTGACATCGTGCAGTCAAAAGGGCCTAAAAGCAGGAGGATATTCATCAGCACGGAGCTTGTGAATTACCTCGAAAACTACGACGCGAAGATTAGCATCCTGTTTCCGGACAGGAAATACTTTTTCCGGTTTTTACCAATGGCACATTGATTGATGACCAGTATATCCAGTTATTTGAAAAGTCTCGTAATGTGATTCCTGTGTTTAGTATTGAAGGCAGTGAAGTGGTGACCGATTTACGGCGGGGAGAAGGGATTTATCAGAAACTGATCACATCCATGAATCGGATGCAGAAGAATGGTTTGATTTTTGGGGCTTCTATTACAGTGACCACCCGGAATCTCCATGATATTGTGCAGCATACATTTTTGGATGAATTGAAGAATCGTGGCTGTAAAGTGGTATTTTTCGTAGAGTTTGTGCCGGTGACAGAAGAAAGTAAGGAACTGGCGCCTCAAGATGCAGAGAGAGCATTTTTAAGAGAGAAACTGGCAAAACTTCGGGAAGAATATCCGGAAATGGTTCTGGTTTCTTTCCCTGGAGATGAAAAGTCCTCAGGGGGGTGTCTGGCAGCAGGACGTGGATTTTTCCATATCAACGCATATGGTGGTGCGGAACCATGTCCGTTTTCTCCTTATTCTGACAGCAGCGTAAGGGAGCAGTCTCTTTTAAAAGCCCTGCATTCCCGATTGTTTATTGCACTGCGCGGTGGCGAAATCCTGATGGAAGACCATGCAGGCGGCTGCGTCTTGTTTGAACGGCGAGAACAGGTAGAGCAGATTCTGGCTCAGGAGTAGCAAAGGGGAGCGGAGAACACTTCTGACATGGAAAAACATAAGGAAGGGCAGTAGGGCAAAAAGCATGGAATAAACACAGTGAAGCAGATATGGAAAGAAAACATAAAAGTTCAGGTAAAAACCAATGAGAATTGGTCAATACCTGAACTTTTTGCATGGATTGAAAACTGGATACAGGGAAGGAAAATCCAGATGACTCTGCGTTATACTTCCTCTATGCCATCAATGTTTGGCTCTGCCATCATGGAGTAGTTGGTGTGATAGATGACAAAGCCGGGGGCGCCGCCCGGTGTTTTTTTCACTTGTTTCTTTTCGATATAATCCACTTCTACCTTGTCATTGTTCCTACCCTTTGAATAGTAGGCAGCCAGCCGACCAGCTTCTTCGTAAGTTTGGTCAGGAAGTGGCTTGCCAGAGCATTTCACAATCACATGAGAGCCGGGCATTTTTTTTGCATGGAACCACATATCGCCGTTATCCGCAAAGTGGAAGGTCAATTCATCATTCTGATAGTTGTTTTTTCCCACATACATATGAAACCCGTCAGAGGAAATATAGTGGTAGGGCCTGCTGACGATTTTTTCCTTTCGATTGCCTTTGCCGGAAGCGGTATGCTTTTTGATGTATCCATATTGCGCCATTTCCTGACGGACTTCCACCAGATCTTCTACGTTCACGGCCAGATCGATGGCAGTGGCAATGGATTCTAGGTGTTCAATTTCAGCGGCTGTTTCCTGAATCAGTTCTGTCAGAGCATCATAGGTTCTCTTTAATTTATTATACCGGGCAAAATACCGTTGGGCATTTTCCTGCGCCGTCTGGGTGGGATCTAGTGGAACGGTAATCGTCTCGTTTGTATAATAGTTCAGCAATTCTGCAGATTTGGCACCGGGTTCGATGCTGTAGCTGTATGCATTTAAAAGTTCTCCATAAATTTTGTATGTTTCCCTTTTTTCTGTATCTGCCAGCTGCCGCTGCTGCAGGTCATATTTTTTGCGGCTCCGCTCTAAATGAGTCTGGGTTACCTTTCGAAGTTCTGTGGTTTTTTGCCGGATGCGGCTTAACTGGTTGCGCACTGTATAATAGTTGGCAAGCACTTCGCTGATACTGTCATAGCAGACTGTCTGCTCTTCCCCATACATGTCCAGAAACAGGGCAGAAAACTCTACCGGATTTTCTCCCTCAAACACGATATTGGGCTGGAATTGATTTTCTCGCACATCATCTAACAGCCTGTAAAAAGTATGGGCCACATGGAATTTTTCTGCATCTGTCAGGGTACTGACTGGAACCGAAGAATCCAATCCGGCGCGAAATACGACTTCTTCTGCAATGACAGGACTGATGCCGGTAAATCCGGTATAGAGTGCCTTAGAAAGAGGCAGTCCTGGTTGTAATGAAGCAGCAATTTCTTCTTCGGATGCGGACAGCGGGTTTTGTTTGTTCATTGTGTCGGGAATGAAATAGGGTCTTCCCGGCAAGACTTCTCGGATGGAGCTGACCTGTGCCGGGATGTGTTTGATGCTGTCTAAGATCCGCCAGCCTTTCTGACCGGCTTCAAAATCTTCCACAACATCCTCGCTGCAAAAAATGATATTGCTGTGTTTTCCCATCAATTCTATGATCAGATGTTTTTGCTTCAAATCTCCCAACTCATCCAGATGTTCAATGGTGATATCAATGATTCGCTCCAGCCCCGGTTGGGAAACAGAGAGAATCTTTCCGTTGCCAATGTGCTTGCGCAGCAACATACAGAAATTAGGTGCAGTCATGGGGTTTTGTTTGGTCAGTTCTGTAAAATAAGCCAGTGGCAGACTGGCAGAAGCAGAGAGAAGCAGCTTATGGGTATCCCGTTCCTTTTTGATGGTCAGAATCAGTTCATCTGCCTCTGGCTGTGCGATTTTGCTGATGCGGCCTCCTGTGATTTTCTGGTTCATTTCATTGACCAGACTGTGTATTACAATGCCATCAAAAGCCATAGTATCCTCCGTTTTTATAAAAATAATAAATTCATTTGATATTTATATTGGTATAGAGCCTCTGTCAAACAGTATGAGATGAAACTGCAAATGGCTCTGGATTGTTGTAAAAACTTTCCTACCATACACTATTATAACAGAACTTTTTGAAAAACCAAAGAAAAAGAAAAAGTTTTTGCTGTAAAATGAAAGATTCCAGTCTCTTTAGAATTTGTTCAAAAATTATACACATTCTTCTGATATACTGTTTATAGTGTAGTAGAGATGATTGATTACATTGTCTACTGCACGATAAGGACTCCACACAGAAATTTTTCTGGCAGGCAGGAGAGGATACGGCACTTGGGGAAGGGAGTCGTAGGAAAGGAGCAAACAGTGAATGTATTGGGATTGTTACGTCCGAAATATGAGATTACGTATTTGACGGACGAAGATGTATTAGAGGATGCGTTAGAGGTGTTACGAGAGAGTGGATTTACAGCGGTGCCGGTGCTGCGCCAGAATGGGCAGTATGTGGGCAGTATCAGCGAGGGGGATTTCTTGTGGGCCATTGTAAGGGAAGGGGAGACGGTTTTACAGACATCGAAAGTGAAAGATATTTTGCGCAGGGGCTGGAATCCTGCCACAGATATACGGGTGAGTATGGAAAAGCTGCTGATGCGATCAGCCAATCAGAATTTTATTCCGGTTGTAGATGATAGACGGTATTTTGTAGGGATTGTGACCCGAAAAGATATTATTAACACATTTGGTCAAAAGGCCAAACCTCAGCCAAACGATACCAGATCCCAGGAAATCCTTGCGGCTGGTATGCATTGAAATGGAGAATAGATAACTGAATAAAGGAAAATAAAAAGCCGCGATAGAACAAGTGTGTCGATAAGGAACACTGGTCTGTCACGGCTTTTTGTATAAACGAAAAGCCTATTACCCAGGTGTGGGGATTCTGCGTTTGCAGAATTCTTTTTGTACCTGAAAACACTCTGAATCAGGCTTTGTGGTGGGTTGCTTTATATTTCGAATACACAATTTCCTGCTGCTGGTACAGTCCTCTGTAACCGGATACTGCATAGCTGACTGCTACTGCAATTAGAATATAATATACACCATGGAAACCAAATAACTCAAAACCGATCAACATGGAGGCCAGCGGACAGTTGGTGGCACCGCAAAACAGGGAAATCATGCCTACAGCCGCACACAGAGAAGGGGAAATGCCAAGCAGATGTCCCACAAGGCAGCCCAGTGTGGCACCGATGAAGAAGGATGGTACAATCTCACCGCCGCGATAACCTGCTCCCAACGTCAGTGCGGTCATAATGATCTTTGCGAGAAAGGCATACCAGACCACATCTCCTTCCATAGCGCGCTCAATGACAGGAATACCGGCACCATTGTAATCTCTGGTCTGTAAAAGCAAAGACAACGCAATGATCAGCACACCGGCAACTACAATACGGATATAGGAATTTTTGAAAAACTGTGCATATTTTTTATGGGTATAGGACAGAACAAAACAAAAGCCTGTACTGACCACACCGCACAGTGCTGCGACCAGCATAATTTTCAGTGCCGGAACCAATGTGAATGCAGGAATCCCATGGATCACAAAAGCTTCCGGTGCGATTCCCATAGTAGCAGCGAACTGGGATGCAATCAAAGAAGAAAAAATACAGGGCAGCAGTGCGGAATATTGCATAATTCCTACACTGGCAACTTCCAAAGGGAAGATAGCAGCAGCCATAGGGGTACCAAACAATGCGGAGAATGCAGCAGACATTCCGCACATAACCATCACTTTTCGATCTCCATCATCCAAGCGGAATACACGTCCGATCTTGTCTCCAATGCTGCCTCCCAGCTGTAGGGCGGCACCCTCTCGACCAGCAGAACCGCCAAATAAATGGGTAATGACGGTCGATCCGAAAATCAGGGGAGCCAGACGGAAAGGAATGTTGTTGACACCTCTGACGGCAGTCAGTACCTGATTGGTACCTTTGTCATTTTCCATATGGGCAATGTGATAGAAAAAAACGATGACCAGACCGCCGATCGGCAGCAGGAACAACAGCCAGTCATGGGCCAATCGAAGATTTGTGGCTGTGGTCATACACCAGGAAAAGGCAGAACTGAATGCACCAACTATCAGTCCGGTGAGAGAAGAAAGTACCAGCCAGCGCAGACTGGACAGAATGTAATATTGGTTGTGCTTTGCCGCCTGTTTCAGACGGTTTATGTATGCCTGGGGTTTCATATTGTTTGATGTCCTCCGTTTGTGAGTGATTTTGTTGTGTGAAATGTGTTGTGACATTTTGCAGCCCGGCTGATATCCATCATATAAAGTGACTGTGTCCACCGAAAGAAATCAGGGGACGGACAAACACATCTATCATAGCACAAAGGATATGAAAATCAAGTAAAAAAGTCTCCTATGGCTGTTTTGTATTTTAGTTGCGGTTTCAAAGGGGTTATGGTATACTCTTGTTAGTGTCAATCAAAGTTTGGCAAAGATGTTTAGAGGTAAAAACCACTTCGCAGTACAGGCATAAGGGGTTGGGATGAGGATAGTTTATGATGAATATAGATGCGAAATTGAAAAATTTTATCGCAAAACGTCCGGAGGTTGTAGCGGCTTTTGGTTATGGCTCCGGTGTATTTAAGCAGACAGGGTACGACGAGAACAGTCTGCCCCAGATCGATATGATATTTGTGGTAGAGGATGTGCAGGCCTGGCATCAGGAGAATCGGAAGCGAAACAGAGAGGACTATTCCTGGACCGGTGCGTGTCTGCTTCCCAGTCCCATCGTACATTGTATGTCTGGTAAGACCCATATTATTTACCAGAGCAATATTGAGGAACCGGATGGTGTATATAAGTATGGTATGATTTCCAGGGCTGAGTTTGAACAGGCCATGGAGACATGGAGCAGCTTTTATGTACCGGGACGGCTGCAAAAACCGGTGTATGAAATTTGCACCAATGATCGGATAGATGGGTTATTGTATCAGAATCGCCGTGCCGCAATTGTGGCAGCTGCCTGTTTTTTGCCTCAGGAAACCACTTGTTTTGAATTGTATATGAAACTATGCAGTCTGTCCTACTATGGGGATTCCAGAATGTATGTGGCAGAAAATCCGGAGAAAGTCAGAAACATTGTCACTGGAAGTTATGATAGGATTCATGAGATTTATGAGCCGATCATTGGGGACTGTCCGTTTTTGCAGTTATCAGGGGAGAAACTTATGGTAGATCATGCTGTGCTTCGAAAGGAAGCCAAGGAGCTGCCGGAAAGCCTGCGTCAGTATTTACAGAAGTCAGATGCCTATGGGCATGGAATTGCCGGCATCCAGACAGGGATTCAGACATTTTTGGAAAGGATGAATTTCAGCGAAAGTGTGGGGCAGACTGCCAAAGGTTTGTTGTCCAATGGACTGCTTCGTTCTGTGTCCTATGTGATTCCCAAATTGCAAAAGAAGTTTGGAAAGCAGAATACAAAGAAGTAGATAAAAACAGAAACTGCAAAAGATAGTAAAGTTGTTGCTTGTTGTGTTACTGTTTATTTACTTTTCTGGAAGGATATGTTATAATCAATCTTAAGAGTGCCATCAGAAGAAAGAAAAGGTACTTTGGAGTTGGAGGAAGAGTATGAAAAAGCGCAGAGTGCTTTTGAAGTTAAGTGGAGAAGCGTTAGCCGGCGAGAAGAAGACCGGTTTTGATGAGGCTACCTGTAAGATGGTTGCAGAGCAGGTAAAGGCTTCTGTAGATAATGGAGTAGAAGTGGGAATCGTTATTGGCGGTGGTAACTTCTGGAGAGGGCGTTCCAGCAATGCCATCGACAGACCGAAGGCGGATCAGATAGGAATGCTGGCTACCATTATGAACTGTATTTATGTGT